>JAYVMG010000069.1:0-5106 GCA_043759095.1 Acidobacteriota bacterium
CACGCCTCTCATGGTGCGCGGCGTCCTGTACGCCTCGAACGCCATCGGCCTGACCGAGGCGTTCGATCCTGAGACAGGGAAGACGCTCTGGGTGCAGAAACCAGGCGCCGAGGATCTCCGCGGTGGCACGAGCAACCGTGGTGTCGCCTACTGGAGTCAGGACGCCGACGAGCGTCTGTTCTCATTCCACGGCCATTCGCTCTTCGCGCTCAATCCGAAGACGGGCGAGCCGATTCCCGGTTTCGGTAACAAGGGCATGGTCGATCTCAACGATGGCATCGATACCACACTCGGCCAATGGCACTGGGCCTCTGCGCCGCTTGTCGTCAAGGACGTCGTCGTGATGGGGTCGGCGATGGCGGAGCAGGATTCAGCGACAAAAAAAGAAGGCCAGCCCGGTGACGTGCGCGGCTTCGACGTTCACACGGGCAAGCTGCGCTGGGTATTTCATGTCGTCCCGCGCGAAGGTGAAGACGGCCGCGACACGTGGGAAGACGAGGCGTGGCGCTACACCGGCGCGGGCAATGTCTGGGCGCTGATGAGCGCGGACGACGATCTCGGCTATGTGTACCTGCCGACAACGAGCGTGACGAACGACATGTACGGCGGTCACCGCAAGGGCAACGACCTGTTCAGCGACTCCATCGTCTGCATCGACGTGCGAACCGGACGGCGTGTCTGGTACTACCAGACGGTCCACCACGACTTGTTCGATTACGACAATCCGGCGGCGCCGATTCTCGCGGACATCACGGTGGGCGGAAAGAAGATCAAGGCGCTCGTCCAGATTACGAAACAGTCGTTTGCGTACGTGCTTGATCGGACCAACGGGAAGCCGGTGTGGCCCATCGAGGAGCGTCCGGTGCCGCAGTCGGATGTGCCGGGTGAACAGACGTCGCCGACGCAGCCGTTCCCGACCAGACCGCCGGCCTTCGATCGTCAGGGCCTCCAGGAAGAGGACGTGATCGATTTCACGCCGGAGTTGCGCGCGATGGCGCTCGACGTCCTGAAGCACTATAGGCACGGGCCACTCTTCACGCCGCCCTCAGTCGTCAGCCCCGATCCAAACGGCACACAGGGCACGATTCAGTTGTCGGGCAGCGTCGGGGGAGCGGACTGGACCGGCGCGGCATTCGATCCCGAGACCGGCCTGCTCTATGTGCCGTCGATGACGAATCCGTTCGTCGCCAATCTGATTCCTGGGAAACCGGAGGAGACCAACCTCCGGTACCGCGCCGGCGATCGACGGCTGATGCACTTACCCAACGGCCTGCCGCTCACCAAGCCACCGTACGGGCGCGTCACCGCCATCGATCTCAATCGCGGCGAGCCAGTCTGGATGGCGCCCAACGGCGACGGCCCGCGCAATCATCCGCTGTTGAAGGATCTCCATCTGCCGCCGTTAGGGCAGGCGGTGCGCGCAGCGCCGCTCGCGACCAAGACACTGTTGTTTGTGACAGAAGGCGATCAAGTCAATGTACGCACGCCGCCGGGCGGCGGCGGCAAGAAGATCCGTGCCTACGACAAAGCGACCGGAAAGGTCGTGTGGGAATACGCCATGGACGCAGGATCGACCGGCACGCTCATCACCTACCTGTACAAGGGCCGCCAGTATCTCGTGGTGGCCATCGGCGGCCAGAATCATCCAGCAGAGTTCGTCGCCTTTGCGCTCGGCGGCGCCACACGCGATACATCCGCGCGGGAACGACGATGATGACCAGAATCGTCGGCGCCGTCATCGTGACTGCGACGGTGGCCGGAGCCTTACGGCCGTCGCGAACGCCGAACCGCATCGGCGACTGGGTGAGCTACGGCGGAACGAACTGGAGCCAGAAATACTCCCCGCTCGATCAGATCACTCGTGACAACGTCAAGAGCCTCAAGGTGGCGTGGACCTGGACGTCACCGGATCACGAACTGCTGAAACGCATTCCTGATTACCCAGAATGGCCGATGCATGCCAACGGCCTCAAAGCCACGCCGCTCGTCGCCAACGGCGTGATGTACGTCAGCACTGGGCTCCATCAGATCGCCGCGGTGGATCCCGCGACCGGCGTGACCAAGTGGCTCTACAACCCGGAGGCCTACAAGGACGGCGCGCAGGCGGACGTCCTCGGCTGGATTTCGCGCGGCGTCGCGTACTGGACCGACGGCAAATCCGACGAGCGCATTCTGATGGGGACGCTTGACGGTTACCTGCTGGCGCTCGATGCGAAGACCGGGAAGCCGATCGACGTTTTCGGTGACCGCGGCAAAGCCGATCTGGCGAAAGCGATCCCGCGCGCCACGCGGCGTGCGCTCCACCTCATCAACGGTGAGACGAACTTTGTCTCGGTGGACTCTCCCCCCGTCATCGTCCGCGACACCGTGATCGTCGGCTCGTCGATGAGCGATCGCGCGCCGGTCGCGGAGTGGCCGTCTGGCGACGTTCAGGCTTTTGACGTCCGAACCGGCAAGCCGAAGTGGTCGTTTCACGTGATTCCACGTGACGGCGAGTTCGGGGCCGGGACATGGAAGGAGCACGCGAACCGCTATACCGGCAACGGCAACGTGTGGTCGATGATGAGCGGCGACGACGAACTCGGCTACGTTTATCTGCCGACGACGACGCCCAACAGCGACTACTACGGCGGACTCCGAAAGGGCGACGGATTGTTCGCGGAGAGTGTGGTGGCCGTCGATGTGGAGACCGGAAAGCGTGTCTGGCACTTTCAGGCCGTGCGCCACGGCGTGTGGGACTATGACTTTCCCGCCGCGCCGACGCTCCTCGACGTCACTGTGAACGGCAGGAAAACGAAGGCGATTGCGCAGGTCAGCAAGCAAGCGTTCGTGTACGTGCTCGATCGCGTGACCGGCAAACCGATCTGGCCGATCGAAGAGCGTCCCGTTCCCGCGTCGGACATTCCTGGCGAAGAACTGTCTCGGACGCAGCCGTTTCCCACAAAACCACCTGCGTTCGATCGCCAGGGCGTCGGCGAAAGCGATCTGATCGACTTCACACCTGAGCTGCGCGCCGGGGCGCTCGACATCCTGAGGCGCTACCGACACGGTCCGCTGTTCACGCCGCCGACGCTCTACAAAGACGATTCGATGCGGGGCACGATCCAGCTGCCGGGCGCGAGCGGCGGAGCCAACTGGAGCGGGTCGGGCGCCGATCCGGAGACAGGCTTTCTCTACGTGCCGTCGAAGACGCTGGCGAACCTGATCGTGTTGACGCCGCTGCCGAAGAACCTGGAGCACTGGCCGACCGCAGCACCGCTCGCGGGGACGCCGTTGCCGTACGTGCCGAGCGGCAAGATTGGCGAGACGAGCGTGCATCCAGCGCATCCCCCGCCACCCAACGGTCCGCGCGGGCTACCGTTGCTGAAACCGCCATACACCCGCATGACCGCGTACAACTTGAACACCGGCGAGATCGCCTGGCAGATGCCGACCGGCCGCGGCGCCGACTCCATTCGCACCAACCCGGCGCTTGTCGGGCTCGACCTGCCGCCGCTCGGCGGCCAGGGCGGACAGGGCGGTCCGCTCGTGACCAAGACGTTGCTGCTCTACGGCCTCGCCGCAACCTCGAATCGCGCGGCTGACGGCGGAGAGCTGGCGGCGTACGACAAACAAAACGGCGCGCTGCTTGGTCAGGTTAGGCTGCCGGCACAGCCGCTTGGGACGCCGATGACCTATCTGATTGGCGGCCAACAATACATCGCGTTGACGCTGCAGGGCGGTCAGATGGTCGCGCTCACGCTGTCGCGCGCGACGACGGCAGAGAGTGCGCAGCGTTGAATCTGCCGGATTTCGCCAGAGGACGCCGCCGAAATCGACTATCGATTCGCGGCGCTCCAGCCGCATTTGATCGCAAACGCGCAGTGAGTCAGCGCGATCGGAAGACGGCCTACTGCCGGCCCGCAGTCGCCGTCTTCGTCTGGCCGTCGATCGTGTAGGTGAAATAGCCCGCCATCATCTCGTCCCACGTCTGGTCGCCGTAGTGAACCGTGGCGGTCGGATCGGGATTGTCCTTGTTCCCCGGCGAGTTGTCGTAGTGCGCCGTGACGAGGATCCTGGCTCCCTTCGGCAGCGCCTTGGGCGCCGCGAGGTAGTAGTCGAGCTGCCAGTCGAATCGGTACTTCGGCACGCTCAGCAGAATCTCTCTCCGGCCGTCGGGCAGAATCGCCGTGTAAGTCATGTCCTTCCCGCGCACGTGCATATGGGGATGGATCGCCCACACGTGGATGTCCTGCTGCAGCAGTCCCTCGGATTCGACCCTGGTATTCGCGTCGCCGGGTGGGATCTCGAACAGGCCGTTGTTGATCAGGCCCATGTACATTTCCGCCGTCGGCGGTTGCTTGGCGAGCACAAGCCCGATCTTCGTCCGATCTTTTCCCGCCGTGCCGTTCGTTGTGTAATGCATCGAGAAGCTCAGCGTCGACCCGGCGGGAACGCGCTTCGCATACCCAGCCGGAATCATGCGAGGCCCTTCGCCGACCGCGTAGCCTGCCAGACGATGCTCAGTGCTCGCCGATCGGCCGCGCTCGGTCTTCAGCCGACCATCGAGTTCCTCGGGCGTGAGATGTGAGTCCCTCTGGCTGTCCTGCGGTAGCGGTGTGACCTCGACCGCGCCGAGCGGCTTATTGCCACCCGGATCGATTACGGTGACGACGGCGTGATGGACATGCGCGCGATCCTCAGGGCGAACTTCCGCGGCGACGACCCACATGTCTTCCTTGAACGTCGTCGGGACGTTATAGGTCTTGTAGTTGATCGTCCCGCTCGCCGGAATATGGAACTCCTCCGGCATCTCGACTACGACGTCGGGTGTGCCGATCCGCCATCCAGCGACCATCGTGTCGGGCAGCTTCGGCATCTGTTTGGGATCGCCTTGCGGCGCGCCTCCGCCGGCCCACGCGACAATGGTGTCGATGTCCTTCTGGCTGAGTGTCAGATCGTTACTGAATTTTCCGTAATGAGGATCCGCAAACCAGGGAGGCATCGATCGCGCGACGACGCGATCGCGGATGGAGCGCGCCCACGGGCGTGCGTCCCGATAGGTGACGAGTGACATCGGCCCCATTTCGCCGGGCCTGTGGCAACTCACGCAATTCTTGTAGAGAA
>JAYVMG010000070.1:0-5106 GCA_043759095.1 Acidobacteriota bacterium
CGTCGTAATACATCGTCGCCATTCTGGCTCCTTCACACTTGGTAAATGGGTAAGTTGGTAACCTGGTAATTGGATTTACCAAATGACCCACTTACCAAATTACCAACTTCCCTCTTCAGACCGAGCAATTGCTCACGTCGGCGCTGATTTCAGATGCCGACGTTTCCGGCGATCGAGGTGCAGCACTCCGGGCTGGCACCGTCCCGCGCGCCATCGCGACGCGGCCCGTGCGGACCAGCTCGATGACGCCGTAGGGCCGCAGCACCTCGACCAGGCTGTCGATCTTGTCTTCCGTGCCGGTCGTCTCGATGACGAGCGACTCGGGGCTGACGTCGACGATGCGCGCGCGGTAGACGTCGACGAGCTGCATGACGTGCGTGCGCGCCTCGCCGGTGGCCGCGACCTTGATCAGCGCCAGGTCGCGCGAGATCGACGGCGCCGACGTGATGTTGTCGACGCGCCGGCACGGCACCAGCTTGTAGAGATGAGCCTCGAGACGGCGCGCGCCGTACTCGTCGGTGTCGACCACCACCGTCATGCGCGACACGCCAGGCGTCTCGGTGTGCCCGACCGTCAGCGACTCGATATTGAACGCCCGTCGGCGAAACAGCGACGACACGCGATTCAGGACGCCGGGCTTGTTGTCGACGTAAACGGCGAATGTATGAAGCATTTTGTGTCCTTGCCACGAAGACACGAAGGCACGAAGAAGATCAGGCGTGAAAGAGTCTAGATTTGACCTTCGTGTCTTCGTGCCTTCGTGGCTAATCTCTAGTCCGCGGCAGTCTCCACGATCGGCGACGGCCTGCGGATCATCTTGTGCAGGTCCGCGCCGGCCGGGACCATCGGGTACACCGAGTCTTCCTGCTCCACCTGGAAATCGATCAGCGCCGCGCGCTTCAAGCGTCGGGCCGCTGTCACCGCGCCTTCGACATCCGCCCGTTTCGTCACCGTCGTCGCCGCAATGCCGAACGCGTCGGCAAGTTTGGCGAAGTTCGGCCCGGTGATCGGCGTCGCCGCGTAGCGCTTGTCGTAAAAAAATTCCTGCCACTGCCGGACCATCCCGAGGAAGCCGTTGTTGATGATGCAGATGTTGATGTCGAGGTTCTCCTGCACCACCGTGGCCAGCTCGGGGCACGTCATCTGAAACCCGCCGTCGCCGACGACCACCCAGACTTCCGCGTCTGGGCACGCGATCTTTGCGCCGATCGCCGCCGGCAGCGCGAAACCCATCGTGCCAAGGCCACCCGACGTAATCAGCGACCGCGACCGATTGTGCTTGTAGTACTGCGCTTCCCACATCTGATGCTGGCCGACGTCGGTGACGACGATCGCTTCGCCCTTGGTGATCCGCCAGATGTCGTTGATCACGTGCGCCGCATACAGATGCCCATCGTCGGGCAGGTTCTGGATGTCGCGAACGGCGGAGTCGCCTTTCAGCTCGTTGATGTGCGCGAGCCACAGCGACCGATCGCCGGGCTTGACCAGCGGCAGCCACTCGTCGAGCGCCGCGCGCAGATCCTTGGCGATCGCCACATCCACGCGGACGTTCTTGTTCAGCTCCGCGCGGTCGATGTCGACGTGAATCTTCTTGGCGGTGCGCGCGTATGTCTTCAGGTTGCCGGTGACGCGATCGTCGAACCGCATGCCGAGCGCGATGAGGAGGTCGGCTTCCTGAATCGCGTTATTCACCCACGCCTCGCCGTGCATGCCCATCATGCCGAGGTTGAGCGGATGCGAGGCGGCAACGCCGCCGATGCCGAGCAGCGTGACGGCGATCGGAATCTGCGCGCGCTCGGCGAACTCGAGGATCTGGCGTTCCGCGTTCGACAGCATCACGCCATGGCCCGCGAGGATCAGCGGACGTTCGGCGCCGTTGATCAGCGCCATCGCCTCGTGTAGATCGCCGTCACCTGGCAGCGCGTCGTCATCAGCTTCGAACAGATGCGGCTCCGCGGCCGCCCAGTCCACTTCGCAGCTGCCCTGCTGCGCGTCCTTGGTGATGTCCACGAGCACCGGGCCTGGACGTCCGCTGCGCGCGACCGCAAACGCCTCGCGCACGGCCGGCGCCACATCCTCAGCGGAGGTGACGAGGTAGTTGTGCTTCGTGATCGGCAGCGTGATGCCGGTAATGTCGGTTTCCTGAAACGCGTCGGATCCGATCAGCTTGCTGCCGACCTGGCCCGTGATGCAGACGATGGGCGACGAGTCCATCATCGCCGTCGCGATGCCGGTGACCATATTGGTCGCGCCGGGGCCCGACGTCGCAATCGCGACGCCAACTTTTCCTGTCGCGCGCGCGTAGCCGTCCGCCATGTGCGTGGCGCCCTGCTCGTGCCGCACGAGGATGTGGCGAATCGGATACTGCAACATCGCGTCGTACGCGGGCAGAATCGCGCCGCCCGGATACCCGAACACGTCGGTCACGCCCTCGCGCACGAGCGCTTCCCACAAGATTTGTGCGCCGGTCAATTTCATCCCGTTACCGCTCCTTGCGAAGCCGATGAGACGAGCTTCACGTATTTCGCGAACACGCCGGTGGTGTAGCGCGGCGCGGGACATGTCCAGCTGGCCGCCCGCTCTTTTAGAATCTGTTCGGATACGTCGATGTTGAGCGTGCGCGACGTGACGTCGATCACGATGATGTCGCCGTTCTTGACCAGACCGATCGGACCGCCGCGCGATGCTTCGGGCGCGATGTGGCCGACGCAGAAGCCGCGCGTCGCACCCGAGAAGCGGCCGTCCGTAATCAGCGCGACCGTTTCACCCAGGCCCGCGCCGACAATCGCGCCGGTGACCCCGAGCATCTCGCGCATGCCAGGCCCACCGCTCGGACCTTCATAGCGGATGACGACGACGTCGCCGGCCTTGATGGTCTGGAGCTGGACGGCTTCGAACGCCGCCTCCTCGTTGTCGAACACGCGCGCCGGTCCACGATGCTGCATGCGCTCGGTTCCGGAAATTTTCATCACCGAGCCGTCGGGCGCCAGACTGCCGCGCAGGATCACGAGGCCGCCACTGTTCTTCAGCGGCTGGCCGTTGGGCCGCACGACTTCCTGGCCGGCAGTTTCGACTGCGTCAGCCGCTTCCGTCGCGAGCGTGCGGCCGGTCACCGTCTGCGTTGAGCCGTCGATCAGCCTGGCCTCGACCAAACGCTTGGCGACCAGCGGGCTGCCGCCGGCCTGATGCAGTTCGGTGGCCACAAAGCGGCCGGCCGGCTTGAGATCGACGTAGAGCGGTGTGCGTGAACTGATGCGATCGAAGTCGGCCAGCTCGAGCGGCAGCCCGGCCTCGCGCGCGATGGCGATCAAATGCAGCACGGCGTTGGTCGATCCGCCGGTCGTCGCCACCGAGGCGATTGCGTTTTCGAGCGCCGCGCGCGTGATGATGTCGCGCGGGCGCACGCCGCTGCGCACCAGGCTCATGACGCGCTCGCCCGCCGCGCGGGCGACGTCGGCCTTCTTCGGATCCGTCGCCGGCACGCTGCCGCTGCCGAGCGCGGCGATGCCGAGGAACTCGCTGGCGATCGCCATGGTGTTGGCGGTGAACTGGCCGCCGCAGGCGCCGGCTCCCGGACACGCCTCGTCCTCGATCTTGCAGAACTCGGCGTCGCTCATCGAACCCGCCGCATGCGCCCCGACCGCCTCGAACACTTCCTGAATGGTGATCGCCTTGCCGTGGAAATGGCCCGGCGCGATCGAGCCGCCGTAGAGCAGCACGCCCGGCACGTTCAGCCGGGCGAGCGCCATCACACCGCCAGGAATGGTCTTGTCGCAGCCGACGAGCACGACGAGGCCGTCAAACCCGTTGCCGCGCGTGACCAGCTCGATCGAATCCGCAATCACTTCGCGGCTGACGAGCGAGGCGCGCATCCCCTCGGTCCCCATCGTGATGCCGTCGGAGATCGAAACGGTGTTGAACTCCATCGGCGTACCGCCGGCGGCGCGGATGCCGGCCTTCACGTGCACGGCGAGATCGCGCAGGTGGTAGTTGCACGGCCCGATCTCGATCCACGTGTTGGCCACGCCGATCAGCGGCTTTTTCAGGTCGGCGTCGGAAAACCCGACCGCCTTCAGCATCGCCCGCGCCGGGGCCCGGCTAGGGCCGGTCGTGAGCGGGTTGCCGTGATCGCTCACGACATCACCTCAAAGGGATCGGGCAACAGGCCCTCGTGCGTCTTCCAGCTCGCGTAGCAGCCGAGCGTGCGGAGCATCGGCGCAAATTCGCCGAGGTGCGCGAGCGCACGCGTGCAGTTCACCTCGTCGCGCGCAGCGGCGAGATCCACGTAAAACAAGTACTGCCAGGGCCGCCCGGGAATCGGCCGCGACTCGAGCTTGGTCAGCGAGATGCCGCGCAGCGCGAAGACGCTGAGCGCCTTGAAGAGCGAGCCCGGTTCGTTCGGCAGCGAGAACACGATCGACGTCTTGTCCGCCACATGATCGCGCAGCGGCGTGCCGCCGACGACGAGAAAGCGCGTGATGTTGTCGTCGAAGTCCTGCACCGACGCCTGGAGCGACGTCAAGCCGAACACTTCGCCCGCGCGGGCGGACGCGATCGCGCCGGCGTCCCTCTTCCCCGCGTCAGCGACCATCTTGGCGCTGCCGGCCGTGTCGTAGGTGGCGATGATCTCGACCTTGGTCAGCGTACGGAGAAACCGCTCGCACTGCGCGAGTCCCTGTGGGTGCGAGTAGACGCGCCGGAGACCGGCCAGGGTCGCACCAGGCAGCGCCAGCAGGTGGTGAATGACCGGCAGTTCGACCTCGCCGACGATCGGCAGGTCGTGCTCGAGCAGCAGGTCGTAGTTCCGATGGATGCTGCCGCCAATCGAGTTCTCGATCGGGAGCACGCCGTGGACGACGGTCCCCGCCTTCACGGCGTCGAAGACTTCCTCGAAGCTCCGGCAGGGCGTCAGGTCGGCGTCGGGGTCCACCCGCCGGGCGGCGGCCTCACTGAAGGCGCCGGGCTCGCCTTGATACGCGATTTTCATAGACGCCGACGATTACATACGCCAGCGGACTAGAAGTCAAATTGATAATCTTTAATGGATTATAAGAGAGACTGTCTCTTAGAGCCTGGGAAGGGTCACGCCGCGCTGCGCCTGGTACT
>JAYVMG010000071.1:0-5102 GCA_043759095.1 Acidobacteriota bacterium
GACGCCAGCCTCGTTCGCGCCATCGGCGCCGGTGGCCTGCTGGCGATGTACAACTACGGCGGCTACACCAACGTGTGCTATCTGGGCGATGAGATTCGAAGGCCCGAGCGGACGATACCGCGGGCGATCGTGCTGTCGATCGTCGTCGTGGTTGTTCTCTACGTGCTCATGAGCACGGTGATGCTCGGCGTGATCCCGTGGAGAGAGGCGCAGCAGTCGCACACGATCGCGTCGCTATTCATCGGGCGAACGGTCACGGACCCGGGCCGCAGCCACATTGCGGGTCTCGCGATGAATGGGCTGATCCTGTTCGTGACGGCTTCGTCGCTCTACGCAGTTATTCTTGGGTATTCTCGGATCCCGTTCGCAGCGGCGCGAGACGGTCAGTTCTTCCGGGTATTCGGCCGCGTGCATCCCACGAAGCACTTTCCGTACGTCTCGCTTCTGACGCTCGGTGGCTTGGCCATACCGTTCTGCTTTTTCAGTTTGGGACAACTGGTGAGCTGGCTGATTCTCGTGCAGATACTGTCCCAGTTCATCTGGGTATGCGGCGGCGTCATCCTAATCCGCCGCTACCGCCGCGACATCGAGCAACCGTTCCGCATGTGGCTCTACCCGGCGCCCGCGCTCGTGTCGCTCGTCCTGTGGATCTACATCTTCGCGACGGGGCCGACGGGTGGGATTGTGTTCTCGGTCGCCTTCTTCATCGCTGCGCTCGCCGTCTACCCGTTGCTGCGCACGCGAGTGCCACGCCCTCTCGAACGGGAAGGCGGGCCTGTTCGGCCCGCCCTCCCTCAGAAATAGAACTTGACCGCGAGTTGGACCTCTCGCGAATCGCCGAGGCTGGTGGTGATCTTCCCGAAACTGCCGGGGTTGGAGACGTTGGCGCCCGGGAAATCGAAGTTGGTCCAGTTGAAGACGTTGAAGCCTTCGAACCGGAACTCCAGCCGCCGTGCCGCGCTGAGCGGCACCGACCGGAACACCGACAGGTTCATGGATTTCGACCCGGGGCCGCGCACCGTGTTGAACCCACAACTGCCGTAGGTGAAGGCCGTCGGTTCGGAAAACTGGGAGGTGTCGAAAAACCTGTCGTTCGTCTGATCGAACCCGCTCGGCTGCGCATCGCCCGAGCAGTTCGCCCGTGCCTGCCGGCCCTGGCCGGTATTGGCGCGGTCGGGCGCGGTGATGGTGAAGGGACGCCCATCGTTGAACGACAGGATGCCGTTCACCATCCAGTCGCCCACGATCGCACCGGCGATGCCGCCGGGGTTGAACCGGCGCCCGGATCCGACCGGCACTTCGTAGATGAAGCTCTGCACGAAGCGCTTCGGAATGTCGAAGGCGAGCGGCCCATAGTCGCGACTGGTGTCATAGGCCGTAAGCGGGAAATTTCCTGACGCTCCGTTGCCGGCGGACAGATGGTCGAGGAAGTTGCCACGGGCGCGGCCATAGGTGAACGACGAGGTGAAGGACAGCCCGCCGCTGAACCGCCGCTGCACGCGTGCCTGCAGGGCGTGGTAATCGGCCTCCCCGTTGGTGGCGATCTGCTCGAGATAGGCATTGCCGAATCCGTACTTGGCGTACGGAAACACGACGACGTTGCCCGCCGTGATGATGCCTTCGTTGAGGTTACGCAGCTTGCGGCCATTGCGCGTGATGTTGCCGACGTATTCAATCGACGCCACCGTTTTCTCGCCGAACGCAATTTCCGGACCGACGCTGAACTGATGCACGATCGGGGTCCGCTGATCGGGATCCTGAATGCGCCATTGCACCTTGGTCGGATCGATCGTCGAGGCGGAAATCGGGGTGAAACCGTCGCGGAGCAGGATGACCGGCGCGTCGGCGCCCGAGTTCGCGCTCTGGAAGATGTCGACGAGCTGCGGCGGGTTGAGCGCCAGCTGGCTCTCACTGCCATAGCGATCGGTCTGCTGATAGAAGATCCCGTACCCGGCGCGGAGCACCACGCGCGGCGTCACCGAATACGCCACACCGACGCGCGGCGCGAAGTCGTTCAGGTCGGGATTGATTAGCGTCCGATCGAAGACGCTGCCCGAGCTCTTGGCGGTCACAATCCGGCCGGTCGCCGGATCGATGTTCGTGAGCAGGTTGTTGCGGTCCTGCAACGGGTTGAAGTACTCGTAGCGGAGTCCGTAGTTCACCGTGAGCTTCGGACCGACCCTCCAGGAGTCCTGCGCGTAGAACTGCCAGCCGTCGGTGTAAAGGTTCGCCTCGTGATTGAGCGTGAGCCCCTGCTGCGTGACCAGCCCGAGCAGGAAGTCGCCGTACCCGGAGTTGGTGTAGCGGCCGTCGTTGAAGCTGAGAAATCCGTTCAGGGCGCGCAGATCGATGTAATCGACGATGTCGCGACGATGCTCGACGCCGAACTTGTAGTTGTGCGTCCCTTTCGTCCAGGTGAGATTTTCGGCGAACTGAAACACCTGCGAGGTCTGGAACTGCGGACGGAAGAACGGGCCGCCGATCCGGGTGAGCCCGGAAATGGCCGTGTGTGGCAGTCCCCCGCTGTACTGCGCGTCCTGCGGGACCCCTTTGATGCCGAACAACGCGTTTGCATTGTTGCCGAAGGCGAGCTGCAACGACTCGGACCCGATGCGGTTCCAGGAGGCGCGGAATTCGTTGAAGACCGAATTGCCGAAGACCCGCGACCATCCGCCGACCGCACTCTGTCCTTTGTTGAGGATGTCGCTCGCGAAGTCGCCAGACGCCACCGGATCGTTCAGCACCGGCGGCTCGTGGCGGACGGTGTTCATGTAGCTGTAGCGCCCGAACAACTGACCGCCATTCTTGCTGATGTTGTGATCCACACGCACATCGAACTGGTTGACATCGTTGTTGAGGGCGCCGTTCGAGATGAAGTTCGGCACGCCAAACGAGCCGGGCCGCCCTTGCGCCGCGATCGCCGACGGGATGTTCGGCATCGGGTACAGCCCGAGAATTTTCTGGGCCACCGGATCGAAGCACGCGGGGCTGATCGTACTGGTGGCGGGGCTGATGCACCCGGCGGGGGCGAACGGCGATGTCGTCAAGCCACGCGCAAGCTCGGTCAGGTTCCCCGCGCGCATCAGCGGCGTCGGCACGACCGCGGTCTGGGTCAGCGCTCGGTTCGTGCGCGTCCCCTGGTAGTCCCCGAAGAAGAACGTCTTGCCTTTCACCAGCGGACCGCCGAGCGTGCCACCGGCGATGTTCTGGCGGAACTCGCCCTTCGGGCGGCCTGCGTTGTTGTTCTCGTAGGTGTTCGCGGTCAGCGCGTCGCCGCGATAGAACTCGAATGCGTTGCCGCGAAACGCGTTCGACCCTTGCTTGATCGACGCGTTGATGACCGCGCCGGCCGCCTTACCGAATTCCGCGGAGTAGGTCCGGGTTTGCACCCGGAACTCCTGGAGCGCGTCCACCGGCGGCTGCACCACCTGCGCGCTGCGCTCCTGCAGGTTCGTCGAGAACGAGTTGTTGTCCGCCCCGTCGAGCGTGAAATTGTTCCAGGTCGCGAAATTGCCGTTCACGTTGAAGAACGTATCCTCGCCGCGGCTTGTCAAGCCGGCTGGCGCCACCACCACACCCGTCGTGAGCAGCGCGAGCTCCGCGTAGCGGCGTCCCAGCAGCGGCAGATCTGTGACCTGCCGCTGATCGACGGCGTAACCCATATCGGCCGTCTGGGTTTCGAGCAGCGTCGCCTTGGCCGTGACCACCACTTCTTCGGACAGCTGGCCGACGATCAGCGTGAAATTGACTTCCGGGCGGTCCTGCACGTGCAACTCGATTTGCTGCCGAACGGCCCGGCGGAAGCCTTGCAGCTCCGCAGCCATGTCATACGTGCCAATCTTGAGGTTTGGGAAGACGTACTCGCCCTTCTCGTTCGTCAACACCGTCAGCGCGACTCCAGTGCCGGCCTGCGTCGCTGTGATCGTGGCTCCGGGAATGACCGCGTTCGAGGCGTCACGAACGGTTCCGACGACGGAGGCCGTATCGAGTTGCGCGAAGGCGCGGACACTCGGCCCCAACAGGGCGCCGAGCGTCAGCAACACAATGACGCGTCCCCATGTTCTAGGTCTCATCTCGATCCTCCCGCAATGAATGGCCCACCGACACCAGGCAATCGGAAACGGGCCGACAGCGAAGCGCTTTGCTAGTGGCACGATGCCAACCACGCCCCATCATAAACAGTGGCTGAGTATCGCGATTTGCCTGTGGCAGTGTCAAGAGCGGATCGAGCGATCCCCTTTCTCCATCGAAATCGTTCAACGTCATGGATTCCGGATTAGCGAACCGCTTCGCTCGTGACCGCAAGAGAACCTTCGGTCGAAAGGAATGCGCCTCGCCCCCGTCCGACGTTGTGGTACGTATCGACATCGGCCGACAGTTGATCGGAGAACCGGCCGGCATCGCCAGCCGCGTGGAACGCTTGACGCGTGATGAGCGCGGTGACCGACGAGCCGCCGTGGCCATCGCGCGACGTGCCCTGAAGCCGTGCGATCAGGACGAGCGGTCGATTGATGCGGATGATATGAGACTGGCGGTGGTGCGCAGCTTCAGCAGCTTCTGCCAGACCCCGGCCGCACCGCGGTCCTGTGGCAACGGCTCGGAGGGGAGGCGCGACAGGAGCAGCCGGCTCCGTACGTGATAAGGATGCGCACGCCCTCGCCGCTGTGTGCGTTCGAGAGGAACTGTCATCGAGGACCAATCGAACTATCGCTCGGCCGACCCCGGCGCGACCTGATGGGCCACACCGGCAGCGTTGGCGCGGGGCACACGTCAGGACAGCGAGAATGGTTTGGTGAAGGCGACGCTGAGCGTCAGCGCAGCAGTCGCGCCAGGAGATCGTTCTTGAACGCCGCTGCGGCCGTGTGGCAGTACTCGACGTCAAGTGCCGGCGGCGCGAAATCGCGGGACACCAGCAGGTACGGCTTTGTCGACACGTTCGTCCCTTGCATCCGCGCCTCGGTCACATCGTCGGGCAGCTGCTCGATGCGCGCCGGAAGTGTCTCACACGTCAACAGCGCCGGCGACGTCACGCGCGCGATCGCAAGCGTATCGAACGGGTTGAAGCCGTCGACGCCGAAGGTGCGCTGCCACAACCCCAGCCA
>JAYVMG010000072.1:0-13459 GCA_043759095.1 Acidobacteriota bacterium
TGGCCCGCCGCAAACACAAAGAAATGCAGGTAGGGATGGAAATGGCGGCCACGAACCGACAGCGCACGCGCCTTGCCGGCGACGACAGGCGAGGGTGTCACCGCGACAATCTCCGGCGCCGGCGCCTGAAAGCGGCGATAGCCCGCGACGCCGACCGTCGCCACGGACGCGAGAACGATGGCCGCGGCCACGTCCAGCAGGTTCCAACGCATTACGAGAGGCCCGCCATCATTTCAGCGGAGGAGCATCGGCCGGAATCGGCCTCACCGGACTGGCGGCGGTGATCGCACCGCGAAATCGGTACCGGTCGGTCGTCAGCGTAAAGAGCGCGCCGACCGACAACGCGGCGTCCTTGTAGACGAACGCGCCGTGGCCGTAGTCGAGCACAGGCACTTCGAGCGTGACGTCGACCGCCTGCTTCGGCATGCGCACGCCGATCCAGCGCGACTCGCCATCGACGAGATGCATTTCCAGAATGTCGGCCGTGCCCGGCGTCGGCGTCACCGAGCGCACGACGGCGCCTTCGGTCGTCGGGTTCGTGGGACGCCTGATCTGAAACACATCCTGATCGCCGACCTCGAGCAGATGGACCGACTCGGGAGGCACAAGAAATCGCACCGCCAGATCGAGCGCGCTACGCGGCAGCGTCGGGCTGTCGACGCGAAACACCGCCGCGCGAAAAGCCAACTGCCGCGTGCCTTGGTAGAGATACAGGTCGTAGACGCCGGGTACGAGATCGGGCGCCTGAATCTCGGCGAGCGCAGGCGTCGAGGCCAGCAGCGGCGCGAATTGCGATCCGTCCTTGTCGGCCAGAAAAAACGGCTGTCCTGTTTTCGACAAGTACGCCTGGAGATCCGCCGGAAAATCCGTGCCGCCAAGCTTCACGCGCGTGCGCTGTCCCGCGATCAGCCGCGTCGGCGAGACCGCGGTGATGTCCGGCGACCGCTGCCTGGCCGTCCGGAACGCCATCGGCACTCCCACGGCGATCCCGATGATGGCGATGACGGCGACAAGATCGAGGACGTTGACGAAGCCGAACAGGCGGCCTCGGCCGTCGATGAACGTCATGGACGGGGCACTTCCCGCGCCGGCTCAACTCGCCCGCGCATGGCCTCGGCGATGCCCACGACGCCAAGGCCACCGAGCCAGAGTACGAACGGCACGATGAGATCGCGATGCCGCATCAGCGTGCCGACGTTGCCACTGTTCGGCGCGATGATCAGCAGGCCGGCCAGCGCCGACCCCGCCAGCACGCACGTCAGCCACGGCGCGCGCTGCATCCCGAGGACGAATCCGGCGGCGGCGGCGAGGCACATCACGTACCACGCGAACTGTTGCGGCAGGAGCGCCAGCGTTCCCCGCGAGCCTGTCTGCCACGGCAGCGGGACGAGGACAAACGCGATCGCCGATCCAACGAGGAATCGCAGACCGTCCGTCCACGGCATCGACGACACCGACACGCGGTCGTCTGAGTAGTAACGGTCGTCCAGCAGCCGGTAGCTGACGCCGGCGCTCTGCACGTGGCCGATGTGCCGGCTTGCCGAAGTCCGCACGGCGGCGCCGATGCGTTCGCGCAGCCCCCACGCTCCGGTGATCGCGAACGCGAGCAGCGCGATCACGACCCAGCGTCGCCAGGCCACGAGCCGGAGGACGACGGCGAGCGCGAGTCCGGCGACGGCGACCTCCATCCCGCCCGCACGCAACGTCGTCAGTAGCGCCAGCGCGACGGCGACCGCTCCGGCCCACATGACGCGCGCGGTCGGACGCGACCATGCGAGCGACGCGGCGCCGGCGCACACGATCGAGGTCAGGAACAACTGCGCCGGCTCCTTCAGCACCGAGACCGACCACGCCACGAGCGAAGGCCAGAAGAGGATTGCCACGAGCCCGATCTGAGCCGCGGTCGCGCCGAACCCGCGGCGCACGACGAGATACGCCGCGAGCGCTCCGACGATGAATGCGGCAGTGCTCAGGACGCTCAGCCCGAACGGCGCGGGTCCGGACGCCACCTGCAAAGCGGCCAGGAATGCGGCGAACGGCGCGGAGCCAAACGGGAAGAAGATTTCGTAGTACTGATGCGGCCCGAGGGGGACGTTCATCCAGAGGTTGCGCAGCCAGATGGATCGATCGATTAGGTATTGTGAGTCGGGGAAGATCGCGTACGACTGGCGATCGGCGGGCGTGATGATGAACACGACCGCAAGAAGTCCGAGCCTGAGCGCAATTCCGGCCGCCAGAATCTGTCGAACCCGCAGACGCTCGGCGTCAGGCAGACCTACAGTGGCGCCTGCGCACACGGCGGTCAACGCGAGAATCGCCGCGGCGCCGACCGGACTGACGGCCCAGAAGGCGCCGACCGCGACTGCGAGCGCAGCGGCCAGCAGGTTCACGGCGTCACGACCTTGGCGCGTTCGCGCCGCCACCACTCGACGAGCGAGCCGAGTCCCTCGCGAAGCGGTATGCGAGTCTGAAACCCGAGATCCTGCAGGGCGAGGCGCGTGTCCGCGAGGCGCCGCGGCACCGGATTTACTTTTCTGGCTGGCCCATATTCGACGGTCGCCCGCGACCCCATCACCTCGAGCAACTGCCGCGCCAGCTCGTTGAGGCTCGTTTCCGTTCCGCTGCCGATGTTGTAGACGCGATCGCTGACGGCGGCTTTCGCCGCGAGAATGTTCGCGCGCGCGATATCCGCAACGTGGACAAAGTCCATCGTCTGCGTGCCGTCGCCGAAGATCGCCGGCGATTGCCCCGAGCGGATCCGCTCCATCCAGCGGATCAGCACTTCGGTGTACGCGCCGTGCGTGTCCATGCGTGGACCGTAGACGTTGAAGTACCGCAGCACGACGTAATCGAGCCCGTGCTGGTCGTGGAACATGCGGAGCAGGCCTTCGTTGAACAGTTTTGCGCTGCCGTAGAGCGTGCGGTTGTCGTACGGGTGATGATCCTCGCGCGTCGGAAACTGCTCCGCGAGGCCGTAGACCGAGGCCGACGAGGCCGCAATAACCTTGCGGACGCCTGCATGCAACGAGGCTTCGAAGACGTTGAACGTACCGTTGACGAGGACGTCGATCGCCAGCCGGGGATCATCGGCGCATTGCGTGATCCGGAGCGCCGCCATGTGGAACACGGTGTCGATGCCCGCGGTGAGCCGATCGACCAGCGCGCGATCGCGGATGTCGCCGGTCACCAGCGTCACGAGCCCGCTGGCCTGCGCCTTCGCCAGGTTCTCGTGCCGACCGCGCGAAAAATTGTCGAGGACGACGATCTCTGCGACGCCCTCGTCGACCAGCAGATCGGCGATGTGCGAGCCGATCAGCCCGGCGCCTCCGGTAATCAGGACGCGTGTGTTCTTCAACGGCATGGCGTCATCCAGCCGACACCGGCGTGCGGCGCACGGCTGCAGCCACCTGTTCGATCTGCGCGCGGGTCAGCAACGGAAACATCGGCAGCGACAGCACTTCCGCGCACGCGCGCTCCGAGATCGGGAAACTGCCGCGCGGATACCGCGGATCCGCATACGCCGGCTGCAGATGCACCGGAACGGGATAGTGCAGCCCCGTCTGTATCTGATCGGCGTGCAGCGACGCCTGCAATGCGTCGCGCTCGCGCGACCGCACTGTATAGAGGTGGTACACGTGGCGCGAGTACGACATCTCCTCAGGCAGCCCGAGGCCAGTGCCGGTCAGGAGGTCGTTGTAGGCCGACGCGTGCTGGCGGCGCATCTCGGTCCACGACGCGAGATGACGCAGCTTTACTCGGAGGATCGCGCCCTGGATGCCCTGCAAACGGAAGTTGAATCCCGGAATCACATGCGTGTATTTCGTCTGCTGGCCCCAGTTGCGCAGCAGCCGCAATTGCGCGGCGGCGGCCGCGTCGTCGGTCGTGATCAGCCCGCCCTCGCCGTACGCGCCGAGGTTTTTGCTCGGATAGAAGCTGAAGCAGGCCAGATCGCCCAGGCTCCCCACGGGCCGGCCGCGGTACCGGGCGGCGTGCGCTTGCGCCGCGTCCTCGATCACCTTCAGTCCGTGCGCCGAAGCGACCGCCACAATCGGGTCCATGTCCGCCGGCTGGCCATAGAGATGCACCGGCATGATCACCTTTGTCCGCGTGGTGATCGCCCGCTCGATCTGCGACGGATCCATCGTGAACGACCGCGGATCGATGTCGACGAACACCGGCTTCGCACCCGTGTATTGAATCGCCGCAACCGTCGCCACGAAGGTGAACGGCACGGTGATCACCTCGTCGCCTGGCCCCACGCCGGCGGCCAGGAGCGCCAGATGGAGCGCGGCGGTCCCCGAACTCACCGCGACGCCATGCGCGGCGCCACAGAGGGCCGCAAACTCGTGCTCGAACGCTTCGACTTCGTCGCCGAGCACGAACTGGCTCGTGTCGAGCACGTGCGCAATCGCGGCATCGACGTCAGCTTTGATGCTGCGGTACTCGGCCGGCAAATCAACAAATGGAATCATCACACTCCCCGAGCCAGCGCCGTGAACGGCACGATGAACGCGTGCGGTGCTTCCCGTCGAAGGCCGTCGGCTGCCAGCGTTTTATACTCGTCGAGCGCCTGCGGCGCGAGGAGAGCGACGAACACACGATACGGAACAGGCACGCCGCCGCAGCGCTCCTTGAATTGGTACACCGAGCTGTCGACGCCGGGTGAGCTTTCGAAGTTCAGCAGCCGGCAGCCCGCGGCGCGCGCGCGCGTCACCGCGTCGTCCAGCAGCAGGAGCCCCGGCTGCATCGGCCGGGCCTCCGCGCGGGTGCAGGGCAGGTAGTACGACAGGACGCCGCCGCCGATCAGGCCGATCAGACCGGCGACGATCGCGCCGCCGTGTTCTGCCAGGAGAAACAGGCCATGCGATGCGGCCGTGCGGTACAGGCACCGCACATGCTCGAGCGCCTTCAGGGGAATATCCGCGCCCTCGCAGTTGCCACGGTAGATGCGCCACACCGCGTCGAGTTCCTCTTGCGTGGCGATCGGCCGCACGGTCACGCCGAGCGCGGCCGCGCGGCGCACGTCATAACGCACCTTCCGCGGCCACGGCGCCTGACCGGCATCCTCGGAGAGCGAGAGCACCTGCGAGACGCGCTCGATCTCGAAGTCCGGGCGACCGAATCCGGCGCGGTAGTCCTCGGCTCTCGCGTTGAGCGGCGTATACATCGTCATCGAGCGGCAGCCGCGCGCCTGCGCGTCGAGCTTCGCGTCCGCCACGAGCGCGCGCACGGCCGCGGCGCCCTCCGGAGTCGACGCATCACGAACGAGCGCGCCGCCGTTCGGCCCGAAGTACGCCAGCGACATCCAGGCGCTGACGCTGGCGGTCTTCACGTGCAGCGCCGGCAGCACACCGGTGAGCGCGCCCTCCGCGTTGCGGGCGGTCACGAACCGCCGCGTGCTCCCGGGGTAGGCCACGTCGGACAGAAACCGCATGTAAAAGGGATAGTGATAGGCAAGCGCCGCTCCCGGCTGCCAGGCAAAGCCGTCGAGAAACCGTTCGTACTCGGTCTCGTCGATCTCACTCGTGCAGGCGAGGTTCATCCAACCCAATGCGATCTTCAATCTGGTACAGCGGACGCCGGCGGCTCTCGTCGAGGATGCGCCAGACGTATTCGCCGACCAGGCCGAGCGCCAGCAGGTTCAGCCCGCCGATCACGAGGACCACAGTCATCAGCGACGGCCACCCGTTCACGCCGCGATTCAGAAACGCGAACCGGAAGAAGACCGACGCGGCGTAGCCGAACCCGGCCAGCGCGACTGTCGCGCCCGTCAAGCTGAGCGCGCGAATCGGCACGTTGCTGAAACTCAACACGGTGTTCAACGCGTGCTGCAACTTGGCGGCGAAGGTCCACCGCGACACCCGCCCCTCCACCGCCGCCGAGCGGTCATACCAGACAATCGCCATCTTGAGCGGCACGACAGCCAGGAAGCCTTCGAAGGTAAAGCCGCGATCGTCGTGCGCGTTGATCTGATTGACCACGCGGCGCGTCAACAGAAACTGCGACGTGCCTTCCAGCGGGATGTTGCGCAGCCCGACGGCGTGCAGGACCCGGTTGTAGAGCCGGCTCGTGATCCGTTCCCACCACCCGTCGCCCCGCGTCCGCCGGACGGCGAGCACGGCGTCCGCCTGCTGCTCGTCCATCGCCTGCAGCAGCTTGTCGATGTTCTCGACGGGCTCCTGCAGGTCGACCGGCAGGTTCACGACCCGCGCGCCACTCGCATAGCGACAGGCGCAGCGAAGCGCGATGTGGCTGCCGCGATTCGTGATGAACCGGATCGCGCGCCAGTAGGGCCGGCCCGCGGCGGCGCGCTGGATGACACTCCACGTCGCGTCCGTGCTGCCATCGTCGACCATCACGATTTCGATCGAGCCTGGCGCCTGTGTGGCGATATACCGCTCGATGGCCTCGACGCAGCGCGGCAGTTCGGCTTCCTCGTTGAAGCAGGGCACGATGATGCTGATGGCAGGTGTCATGCGGATGGAAAGAATCTCGAGAGAATCAGGACGTCCTCGAACCGCCCGCCGGTGAAGTACTGCGTCTTCATCCGGCCTTCGTCCTCGAAGCCGAGCGATCGATACAACGACACCGCGCGATCGTTGCCGGCGAGCACCTCGAGGCTGACCTTCCGCAGCCCGACGAAGTCACGCAGGTAATCGCACACCTGCGTCACCATGCGGCGTCCGTAGCCGTGCCCGGCGTCGCTGTCGTCGAACAGGCTCAGGCCGATCCAGGCGTGACGGGAAAACCGGTCCACGCGGAAGGCCTTCACGTAACCGATCGGGCGATGCGCATCAGCCATGAGGACGGCGGTGAGCAGGAGATCGTCCCCATGCACGCCGCCATCGGCCGCGATCCACGCATCGATCGCGTGTCCGGCCACGCCAAGCCGGAAGCCCATCACCGACGAGACGAGCGACAGATCATTGCGCATGCGCCAGTAGTGCGGTCCGTCGACCGGCTCCGGACGGCGCAGCGCCACGACCCCGTCGGAGAGCAGTGTGGGCGACACCGGACCGTCAGCCATCACGCCTCACCGCCGTCGCGCGCGTCGAGTTCCACGAGCCGGCCGCGCAGCGCCATCGATTCTGACGCCGCCTCGACGAGTTCGACAACGCGGAGTCCGCTGGCGCCGTCGGTGATCGGCTTCGTCCCGTGCTCGATGCAGTCGACCAAGTGTGTCAGCTCGATCTTGAGCGCCTCGGTTGTCTCGAGCCGGGGCGCCCACATGTCGCCCGACCGGTAGCCGACCAGCATTTCGTACACGTTTTCCGGATTGCTGTTGACGGTGATACCGCGGTCGTAGATTTTGATCTTCTCACTCGGCTCGAGGTCGTCGTACACGATCATCCGCTGGCTGCCGCCGATCAGCGTGCGGCGAACCTTCACCGGCGCGAGCCAGTTCACGTGAATGTGCGCGATCAGATTGTTCTCGAAGAACAGCGTGAGGTACGCAATGTTCTCGTGGCCGCCGGCCACGTGTGACATACCCGTCGCCGATACCGCGCGGGGCCGCACCGGGAGCACGTGGTCCATGATCGAGAGATCGTGGACCGCGAGATCCCAGATCACGTTCACGTCGTGTTGAAACAGCCCAAGGTTCACGCGGACCGAGTCGTAGTAGTACACGTCGCCGAGTTCACCCGACGCGACGAGCGCGCCGATCTTCCGCACGGCGCCGGTGTAGACGAAGGTGTGGTCGACCATCAGGACGAGACGCCGGCGCACCGCCTCCTCGATGAGGCGCCGCCCTTGATCAGACGATGAGGCGATCGGCTTTTCGACGAGCACGTGCTTCCCCGCCTTCAGCGCCGCCATCGCGAGTTCGAAATGGGTCGACACCGGCGTCGCAATCGCCACCGCGTCCACGGCGGGATCGTGAATCAGTTCTTCGGCGCTGCGCGTCGTGCGGATGCTCGGGTACCGCGCCGCGGCAGCCGTCAGGCGGCCGGCCTGCAGATCGCTCGCGCACACGACGCGCACGCCAGCCAGATCGGCAAAGTTCCTCAGCAGGTTCGGCCCCCAGTAGCCGAGGCCGATGATGCCCACGCCAATCATGCCGGCCCCCGCTTCGTCCGCGTGTCCCCGATCGTCCGGGCCGGCACGCCCGCCACGATCGCGTGCGGCGCGACGTCGCGCGTGACGACGGCGCCGGCGCCGACCATCGCGTGCTCGCCGATCGTGACACCGCAGCGAATGATCGCCCCGCTACCGATCGACGCGCCTCGCCGGACCGTCGTCGGGACGACGACCCAGTCCGCCTCGGTTTGGAGACGGCCGTCCGCCGTCGCGCGGGGATAGGGATCGTTGGTGAACATCACACCGTGCCCGACGAACACCTCGGTGTCGAGCGTCACACCTTCGCACAGGAAGCTGTGCGACGAAATCTTGCAACGGTCACCGACGACCACGCCTTTCTGGATCTCCACAAACGCGCCGATCTTGACGTCGTGGCCGATACGGCAGCCGTAGAGGTTCACCAGACCGGGGTGATGGATCTGGACGTTCTCGCCGAGCACGACGTCAGGGGCGATGGGCATGATCACATGGGCGCGAGCGCGGCGGACGGCCGCAGCGACAGGCGCGCGAATTCCCAGAGCACGAGCGCGAGCAGCAGCACCGTGCCCAGCAGCGTCAGCCCGCTGTCGAGGTACAGCCCCCACGCGTCACGCTGCAGCAGCAGGGACAACCACGACGTCGGCGCCATGAACGCGTTCAGCAGCAGATAACTCGCCGCCAACAGGGCGACCTTCGTCCATCGCCACGGCTGCTGTTTTGTCGCGTACCAATACGTCAGCGTCACGAACGGCAGCAGAAACACGATGAAATAATAATAGTGACCATGCACGAACGACGCGCCGCCCATGGTCAGCAGGCTGAACTCCCAGATCGCGGCCCATTTTGCGGCGACTGGATTGTGACCACTGCGTTCCAGCCGGTAGGATCCCCACACGAAGAGCGCGGCGGTGACGACGACGAGCACCGCGAACACCGTACGCGCCGGAAACAGCGGCCAGCGATCCTCGACGCCGCACAACTCCCAGCGGACGTCGGCCGCCGTCCCTCTCCCCCAAATCCACTGCCGGCAAAAGTCGGACTTCAAAGCGCCGCGCGGCATCGCGGGATACAGCACCTCGCCGCCGCCGAGCGGGCGGACGAGCCCGCCGATGATGTCGATGGTCTTGCCGATGATGAAGTGCTGAAGACCGAAGACCAGCTGCGCCGCCAGCAGCAACCCGGCCGACGCCGCCGTGAACGCGGCGAGGCCCCGGTACCGGCGATGCATCACGAACGCGGCAAGAAGGACGATGGGCCAGTACTTGAACCAGGTGAGGTACGCGACCACCGCTCCGCTGGCCGCATCGCGGCCGCGCGCGAACAGCAGACAGGCGCCCACGAGCGCCAGAAACGCGACGACCTCGAATTCCCGCTGGATCAGCGCCTGCGTCAGCGGCAGAAACGCAGCAACGATCGCGAACACGACGGCGCCCATCACCGGCGGCGCCAGATCATCCAGCGTCACGAGTTTCCACAGCAGGTAACACGCGCCCATGATGACGGCGACATAGGCGGCCAGCAGCGCGGTCGCGATGGCCCCATACGAATTCAAAAAGACGATGGGAAACAGCGTCAGGTACTGGGTCGGCCCGTAGAGGTACCGCCCTCGACTGAAGTCGCGCGCAGCCTGAATATCCGGACTGTTCCAGAGCGTCGGGTTCAGGCGCTCGGCATACAGCCCTGGAAGGGAGAAATAGAAATCCCCTTGCGTGAATTCCGTGCCGCGGAGAATGGCTTTGCCGAGATGCAGCGACCCGATCGCGAGGCATGCCACGATCAGCAGCCGGGCGCGGCCGCTGGCGGGCCACAGGCTCGACGCGCGCGTCACGTGCGCGGCGCCTCGAACGGCCGGCGCCCGGTCAACGCGGTCGGCGGCATCCATCGGCGATACGTCTCGAGTTGCCCGGCCACCATGCGTTCAAGCGTGAAGCGCTCGGTCACCGATCGCTGACCTTCGTCGGCCATCCTGCGGGCCGCCGTGGCATCGCGATAGAGCCGGAGCACCGCGGCGGCCAGCGCGGACGAATCCGCCGGCGCCACGAGCAGCCCGTTCACGCCGTCGGTCACCACTTCCGGGGCGGCGGCCACGTTCGTCGTCACGAGCGGCGCGCCCGCAGCCAGCGCCTCGACCACGGTCTGGCAGAACGCCTCGGTCAGCGACGGGTGAACGACCACGTCCATCGCGCGCATGCACGCCGGAACGTCGCTCCGATAGCCCGCGAAGATCACGCGATCCTCGAGATGCTCGTGCGCGATCATCCGTTCGATCGCCGATCGATCGCCGCCGCCGAGCAGGAGCACCTTGAGATTCGGGATGTCGCGGGCCAGCTCGCGCGCCGCCGCGAGCAGATACGGATGGCCTTTCGTGCGGAAGAACCGCGCCACGCACCCGATGACAAACGAGTCGTCCAGGCCGCATTCCGCGCGAACGCGACGGCGATCCTCGTCGGTCGCGCCGAGCCTGTCGAAATCGAACCCCTGATAGATGACGTCGATCTTCTCCGCCGGGGCGCCCTCGCGCGACACCATGTGCGTCTTCACCGCGTGCGACAGGACCACCACGCGATCGGCCTGCGCCGTCAGCAGGCGATCGATCCAGCCGTGCATACGCGTGCCGACCATCTCGATTTCCTGCGTGTGATGGCGCGTCAGAATCACGAGCGGTACGCGGGCGAGACGCGCGGCGGCAACGCCCACGAGGCCGCCGTCGATGAGGTGCGTCTGCACGACATCAATATGATGCGCGCGCAGCCATCGCGCCAGCCGCAGCACGGCGCCCGGATACTGCGCCTTGCTGTGGGCATTCAGACAAAGATACTCGCCGCCCGCCTCGAGCAGCCAGGCGGGCGGCTTCGGTTCGATCAGGCTGACGCCGGACACCTGCACGCTGGCGCCGCGAAGCCCGCGCCCGAGGTTCGCAAAATAATGCGACTCGAGCGTGGTGCCGCAGACGTGGACGACGCGCAGGGCGGCGCGGTCAGACATGCACGGCCTCCCGCGCGACATCCGCTTCGCGCGGCGTCGCGGCGACGGGACGCGATCCGATCGTCAGGTGGTTGAACGACAGATGCGATGAGGGAACCAGACGCTCGAACAGCCCACCGATCAGATTGACGATCGCCGCCAGCGCCCACAGCACGGGGCGCAGCACGAGTCCGATCGGATAGAGCCACTTGGTCCAGATGAACCCGGTCTCGAACCAGTACAGGTTGAACAGCACGGCGAGGGTGACCGCGGTGCCGGCGAGCGGACGCTCACTGATCACGTCAAGTCCGTGCCGGCGCATCAGCGTCGCCACGGCGCCCGGACTGTATCGGAAGAAATCGTAGTCGTCATGCACGGGATAACAGAACGGCGCCGTGCAGATCACGGTGCCGCCCGGTTTCAGCACGCGCGCGATTTCCCGCACCACGGCGTCGGGATCCGGCACGTGCTCGAGCACTTCGGTGCACAGCACGGTGTCGACGCTGGAGGAGGCGAGCGGGACCCTCGCGGCGTCGCCGAAGACGTCCGCCGCGTTGCCGCGATAGCCGCTGCCCGGCGCGTACTCCATGCCGATGTAACGGGAGATGCGACCGTGCAGCATCGCCGCATACGGCTTCTGCCCGCAGCCGACGTCGAACAGTACGCCGTGCGCGCGCTCGCGCGCCTCCATCATTGCGGCGCGAAGCCGCCGGCGCACCCAGAATCCCGCGTGGAACGGCGTCGGCAGGACGTGGCGCTCGCACCAGAGGATGTCGGCCGCGTGAAACCGGCGCAGCAATCCGCTCAACGCGCGGCCGCTCCATCAGGCGTGCAGATGTACATCATCATGTTGGCGCAGGCCGATCGACCGGCGCGGACCAGCCATCCCGCGCCGGGGACGGTCGCGTCCTCGGCGACGGCCAGCCGTTTCAGCATCGACAGAGTCGATGGCGCGGCCGCGGGTTCAGGACGCCGCTCGGCAGGCTGCACAGTTCCCGCGCCGTTGCCGCCCGCCGGCTGTGGCCGTCCCTCGAATCGCGCGGCGAGACGACGGATCGCGTCCACGTCGTACAGACCCCACGCGATCGCGTAGCCCTGCGTGCCGAGGACGCGCAGCCCGGCGGCCGTCAGCATTTTCGAAAACTCGGGGACGGTGTAGGCGTACTGGTAGAACTGCCGGCCGTTGCTGTCGCCGGTGTCGAGGGCGGGGCCGGACACGCGCCGCCATTCGTTGGAACGCGTGAATGCCAGCACACGGCGCATGGGGCTGTAGTACGGCACGCTCAACAGCAGTGTGCCTCCGGGCTTGAGGACACGACGGGCCTCACGAAGCGCGCGTTCCGCGCCGCCTTCGAAGTGCTCGACAACCCCGCCGGAATAGTACAAGTCGAACGCACCGTCACGAAACGGCAGCGCTCCGACGTCGCCCGCACACAGCGGTAGCTGCGGCGACTCGCGATGAATCGCGGAGAGCCAGTCCCGCGCAAAATCGAGCCCGACCACTTTGATTCCGCGCGCGCTGTAGTACGCCACGTACTGTCCCCGCCCGCACCCGCCCTCGAGCATCGTCGCGCCGGGTGTGAGATAGCGGAGAAACAGCGGGCGCAGCGGATCAACGTCGCAGAAGCGGAGACGATCCGCCAGCGTGCCGTCGCTGCCGAACGCCTCCCAGTACGCCGCCGAGGCGCCCGACTCGACGTGACGGTGATACATCTTCAGCACGTCGCGGCCCGCAACTGTTCCGCCCGATAGATGAATTCGTCGCCGTCCAGGATGCCGCCGCAGATCGTGTCGAGTCCGGCGTCACGCCCGGGCTCGAGCTGATCGAGGCTGGAGACGTTGACGGCGTACGGCGCCCAGCTCTTCCCCACCGTCGGCTTGACGACGCCGAGCGGAATCATGCGGCGGAAAAAGAAGTGGTAGGCATACTTCTGGGCGCGCCGGATCGTCGCCGCATCGAGCGGCCGACTCATCGGCAGCGCCGCGAGCAGCTCCAGGTAGTGCTCGCGCGACGCGGCGTCGATCGTAATCCCCTTGTTCCGGATCCACGCCTCGCCCGCGACGATCACGGGGATGCCGAAGCTGGTCAGCTCGACGCCCGTCTTCGTGCCGTAGATCAGCACGGTGTCGCACTGGCCCATGACCGCGTACGTGCTCACCGGGCTGTCCGGCGGGATGACGTGCACGTTCGGCGGCAGTGCGCCCAATTCGCTGCGCAACTCTTCCGCGACCGGTTGCCTCGACTGGATGTGACCGCGGAGCTCGGCGGGATGCACACGGATAATCAATTGAAGATCCGGCCGCGTCTCGAAATACCGGATCGTCGTGACGAGCCACTCCCACATGTCCGCGAACGCGTTCTGTGGATAGTGCAGCTGCGCGTCCCACATGACGTTGGTGAGCAGGCCGATCGACGGCTTGCTGAAATCGATGCCGG
>JAYVMG010000073.1:0-5092 GCA_043759095.1 Acidobacteriota bacterium
AACAGCCAGCTGACGATCATCGCGCAGTACACGCATATCACCGAGGACTGGTTCCTGGGCTTCGAAGATCCGGGTCTCGGAGACGTCCAGTCGATCAACTGGGTGGACACGACGTACTGGGACCGCAGCAAGTCGAGCGCGTCGTACCACACGATTCGTCCCCAGGACGACATTCGCGCGGACGGTAACTACTTCGCGTCGAACTTCCTCGGTGCGGACCACTCGGTCAAGTTCGGCTTCGCGTATCGCCGGTCGCCAGTCGAGTCGCTCAGCAGCGTCGGCGGCGGCGCCGTCGCCCGTTACCGTGGGCTCTACGACTTCGTACCGGGCGCCTACAACACCGCGTTGAACCCGTCCCTCGCAGGGTTCGCGACCAACAAAGGCGCCTGCACGGTCAACGGCGTGTCCTACGCCGCGGGCGTGGCCACCGGGTGCGACGAAGCCGACATCCAGCGCGATGCGGACTTCACCTACACCCTGTACTCGCGCAACATGTACGTGCAGGACTCGATCAAGAAAGGCCGCGCGACGATCAATCTGGGCCTGCGGTTTGACCATCAGCACGACATCGCCACGCCCGGCACGGTCCCGGCCAATCGGCTTCTGCCTGCGCAGCTGCCGGCGATCAACTTCCCGGGTGCGGACTCGGGCGCGCGCTACAACAACTTCTCGCCGCGCGTGGGCTTCACCTACGACCTGTCCGGCACCGGCAAGACGGTCGTGAAGGCGAGCGCCGCCCGCTACTATGGCATCGGGATGTTCACGTCGCAGGCTCTCGAACCAACCGGCACAACGACGACGCTCAGGTTTCCGTGGAAGGATCTGAACGGCGACAAGGTTGTTCAGGCGAACGAACTGCAGCTGTTCAAGGCGGACGGCAAGACGCTGAACCTGCTAAACAGCCCCGCGGGCTACGACCCGGCCAACCCCGGCTCGCCGATCACGACCGCCCTCGTCGATCCCAACCTGCGGAACGACACGACGGACGAGGCCATCTTCGGCATCGATCGCGAAGTGATGAGTAACTTCGGCGTGGGCGTGATGTACATCTACCGGAAGTACGGCAACTTCTGCGGCAGCGCGCAGCAGGGTTGCGTCGGCGGCGCGGTCCGCTACCTCGACTCCACGGCCAACTACACGGGTCCCGTCGCGTTCACCGCAGCCTGCGGCAACTCGCTCTGCGACCAGGCGAGCTACACGGGCTACTACTTCAACGGCCCGACGCTGCACTCAGACACGATTGAAGAGAACATCAACCAGTACCGCGTCTATCAGGGGCTCGAAATCACCGCGAGAAAGCGGCTGAGCAATCACTGGATGCTGAACGGCAGCTACGCGTACAACAACGAGAAACAGTACGCGGTGACCCCGAGCGTCGACTTCCTCGATCCGACGAACCGTCAGCCGACCAATTTCATCGACGGCTACGAGGACGGGACCCGCAATGGCCCGCACGTCGTGAAGTTGTCGGGGATGTACCAGCTCCCGTTCGACATCACGGCATCGGCTAGTTACAACGGCCACTCGAATTTCCCGTTCAATCCCTCCATCACCACCCCGACCCGGGCGAACGGTCTAGGCACGGCGACCATCGCGATTCTGCCGGCCAACAGCCAGCGGTATCCGTTCGTCCAGACCGTTGACCTGAACTTCGACAAGGCCATCAGGCTGGGCGGCTCGCGCCGCGTCACGTTGAATATGGCGATTTTCAACATCGCGAACACCAACACGACGCTGGCGCTGGCATCGCAGAGCACGGTGAACGGCATCAGCATGGCGCGTCAGAATACGTCCACGGCGAACAACCTGCTCACGATCGTCGGCCCGCGCGTCATGCGGTTCGGCGCCCGCGTGAACTTCTAGGTTCGTCATCGCTGTTCGTTGTCTCCGGGGGCCGGGCGCATTGCCCGGCCCCTTCTTTTTGTACGCGGCGGACGGGGTGGTATTCTCTGGTCATGACGATTCATATTCGCGCCGCTGCGGCGGCTGCACTCATCCTGTTCGTGTCAGTTCCGGCGGCGTTCGCGCAGCGTGGCGGAAGCGGCATGCGCGCCGGCGACTCGTTCAAGGAAAAGAAAGTTGCGGTGTGGCGCGGCGATGCCCAAGTTGCCGGCAAGGTCGTCGACGAGGTGGGGAAGGGGATCCCGGACGTCAAGGTCACCTTCATCTTCTCGAAGTCGAACGACGGATTCTTTGCGACGACGAAAAAGAACGGCGAGTTCTCGGCCAAGGACATCAAGGACGGCGAGTGGCGACTGCAGGTCGAAGCGCCGAACTTCATCACCGTGCGCCAGCCGCTGACGATTCTCGCGAGCAAGAACCCGCCGCTCAGCCTGAGCCTGAAACGCGACAACAGTCCCGAATTGCTGGCGAAGGGGGAAGCGTTCTTCAAAGCGGGCCAGAACGTCGAGGCGCGCGCCGAGTACATGAAAGTGCTCGAGGCGCACCCGGATCTGACCGGGATCAACCGCGCCATCGCGTTCACCTACGGACGCGAGAAGCAGCATCCTGAAGCGCTGAAGTATCTGGACATGGCGCTGGTGTCGAACCCGGACGACGACACGCTGCTGCAACTGGCGGCCGCCAGCGCGATGGAACTGTCCGATTATCCTCGCGCGATGGGCTACCTCGGCAAGATCGACGTCGCGGCGCTCACGGAACCGGCTCCGCTGGTCAACGCCTCGATGAATCTGTTGAACCGGAAGCGCTCGGCCGAGGCGATGACGCTGCTGACGCGCGTCATCGGCCGCTTTCCTGATGCGGCGGACGCCTACTTCTACCGCGCGTACGCGAGCATGCAGGCGAGCAAGAATGCGGAAGCGAAACCGGACCTCGAGAAATACCTGGAGCTGGCGCCGTCTGGACCGCAGGCGGCGCAGGCGAAGGATTTGCTCGCCGCAATTAAATGAAGGTACTCGCAGCCCTCCTGTTGGGGCTTTTGAGCGCGAGCCTTCCAGGCGAGCAGGTCCGCTCGGCTGAAAGCCTCGCGCCCCGGAATTTTCGCGTTCGGCTCGAGACGAGCAAGGGGCCGATCGTGATCGAGGTGCATCGTGACTGGGGGCCGCGCGGTGCGGATCGCTTCTACGAACTCGTGACGGCCCGCTACTTCGACGACAACCGTTTCTTCAGAGTCCACGCCGGGCAGTGGGCGCAGTTTGGCATCAACGGCGATCCCGCCGTCGCCAAACGATGGCGTACACGCACCATTCCTGACGACCCACGCACGCAGTCGAACATTCGCGGGATGGTCGCGTTTGCCTTTGCCGAACCGAACGCGCGAACAACGCAGGTCTACATCGCGCTGAAGGATCTGTCGGATCCGCAGGACGCCCAAGGCTTCGTGCCCTTCGGCCGCGTCGTCGAGGGGATGGACGCAGCGGATGCGCTGAACAGCGAGTACGGCGAGGACTCCGGCAGCGGCATCCGCGCCGGCAAGCAGCAGCCCTTGTTCGCCGGCGGCAACGCCTATCTCGACCGCGCATTCCCGCGGCTCGACCGACTTCTTCATGCCACGGTGATGCGATGAACCTTCAGGACCTAAAGACGCTGCTCGATTTTCACTACTGGGCGCGCGACCGCATGTTCGAGGCGCTCGAACCCCTGACATCGGAAGCAGCCAACCGGGATCTGGGCAACAGCTTCAAGTCGATCCGCGACACGGTCACGCACCTGTACGCGGCCGAGTGGGCGTGGTACTCGCGCTGGCACGGCACATCGCCGGCGTCGTTGCTCCCGAGCGACACGTTTGCTGATCTGGCGGCCGTACGAAGCGCGTGGGCCGAGCATGAGACGAAGATGCGCGCTTTCCTCGACAGCCTCGGCGAGACCGGCATCACGCGCGTGATCGAGTTCAAGCTGCTCAGCGGTCAACAGGGCGCCATGCCGTTCTGGCAGATGCTGCAGCACATCGTCAATCACGCCAGCTACCACCGCGGTCAGGTGACGACGATGCTGCGACAGCTCGGCGCGAAGCCGGCGGCGTCGATGGACATGGTCGCGTTTTACCGGACGCGCTCATAGAGTGACGTTTCGAGCGTTCTGGCTGGCGCTGTTCGCGATCGGCGCGGCGTTCGTGCTGGTGTTCGGGTGGCAGGACGGCGTGCCGTGGACGGCGTCGGCGTTCGTGGCGTTTTTTGCGTCGCGCGTCTGGCGGTCCGTGATCAAGCGTCCGCTGTTCGCCACATCGGAGGACCCGTTGCAGCGGGCCAACCGCTTTATTGTCGTGACCGCCGGGGGCTACATCAGCGCCGGCGTGTTGTCCAGCATCGCTGCCGGGGTCGGTGAAGGGCAGGAGTGGCTCTACGTCGCTCCGTGCTTCTTGATCATGGGCGCGGCGCAACTCGCGCTGCTCTCGAGCCGAGGGCAGCCGTAACGACGCGCTACTTCCTCGCGCCTGGCGTCAGCATTGTTTCGATCCGCTTCCCGTCGCGCATATAGACGACCTTCGCGGGCTGGCCGATCTTCAGGATGTCGAGCGCGTAGGTGTAGTCGTAGATGTTCGCGATCGTCTGTCCGGCAATTTCGACGATGACGTCGCCTTTGCGCAGCCCGGCCTGCTCGGCCGGTCCGCCGCCCACAACGCCGCCCAGCAGGAGTCCCTTGATCTCGGTGGAGTAGTCGGGAATCGTGCCGGTAAAGAGCCGAACCCCCGCGCGTCCGGCGCCCTGCTGCAGCTGCGTATCGACTTTCGTGAACGTCGGCGCGTCGGTGGTGTCTTCGAGCCGGCGCGCAATCGCCGCGGCAAAGTCGACGACGCGGTCGAGATCCTCGTAGTCGATCTTGTCGGCGGTATCCGACGGCTTGTGATAATCGGCGTGTGTGCCGGTGAAGAAGCTGAGTGACGGAATGCTGGCCGCGTTGAAGGTGGCGACGTCGGTCGGCTGATAGGGATCTTCCTGCACGGCGAGATCAAAACCGGCGAGGATATTCGCCTGCTCGATGATCTTGCCCCACGCGGGGCTCGAGCCCGTCGCCTGCACGGTGAGCTTGTTGTCCTGCATGCGGCCGACCATGTCGAAGTTCAGGTACGCGGCAATCGCATCGAGCGCGACCGGGGGATTGGTCGAGAACGCGTTCGAGCCGATCAATCCCA
>JAYVMG010000074.1:0-5091 GCA_043759095.1 Acidobacteriota bacterium
CCGTTGCGGACGGCGATGTTCTGCGCGCGATTGCGCGTGAAACGGATGTCGGCGTACGAGCAGCCGAGGCGCTTGGCTTCGCCGAGCGCGGCGCTGGACCAGTCGCGGTATTTCGGATCGCGCACGGCCGGCGCCTGCTCCCGCGCGGGATCGAACGTGCGGGCAAAGGACCAGCGCGGCAGACCGGCGGCCAGCGCCCCGGCGCTCAGCGACTGAAGGAATCTGCGACGGGTGGAATTCATAGGATTGAGTGATTGGGTAATCTGGTGATTGGTAATGGATTGGCGATGGTTTGCCAGCCTTCAATCGATGACCAGATTACCAGATTACCCATTTACCCAATCCGCCTTTAGCGAAGCCCCCGCCGGCGCCGTAGCCACCACTCCGCTGAGAGACAGGATGCGAACGGCAGGATCCACCAGACGGATCGCATCGGGTGCCGGACCTGAGGCTGCGGCGGGCCGACGATGGCGCGCAGGAAGCGCTCCAGGTCTGCGAGGTGACCGGGCGTGACGTCGATGCCGTGGTGGGACGAGGACAGCATGGACAGCGCCGGACCGCCCGTTGGCCGCGCGCGCTGGACGTCCGTCTGCACGAGCAGGGTCCGCGACGCAGACAGCGTCTGCCTCCCATCGGCATGAACCTCCAGCGTCGATCGGCCCGCCACTCCCTTCGCGGTGAAGCGGCCGCGATACGTGCCGGTCTCAGGTTCGGGCCGCAGGCGAATCGGTTGATTGCCGTCGAGCGACGCGCGAACCGCCGTCACATCGCGCGATCGCACACGCACGATCACCTCGCCCTGTTCGCCAGGCCGCAGCAGCGGCGGGACAAGGTTGATCTCGATCGGCGGCGGCGCCGCCAGCGCGAGGCCAGCAATAGTCGATTGCCAGAAGCGATCGAACGCGCCGTGGTCGTCTGCGCGGAAGCGCCACGCATCCATGGCGCCGGAGAGCAAGAGGCGTCCATCCCCTCGCGGCATCGAGACGATCACCGGCAAGCGGTCACCGCCGGGGATGCGCGCGATGACGTGAGTGCCCGGGGTCAGTGCGCGCAGCACGAGTAACTCTGACGCCTGAGGCGACGCAGCGGGAGCCGTCACCTCCAGCTTCGCCGGTTGTTCGAGCACACGCTCGACAAGGTCCGGGCTCGCGAGCACATCGCGCGCGGGACCGGTGTCGATGCGCTGGTCCGGCAACAGCACGGACGCGCCCCCGCGCTCACGCATGAAGCGCTCGAGCGATCGCGCATCAGCGGCCGACAGACGATCGAGGCCGCCGACGACGACGACGTCGAACGCGTCGAGGCGCGGATCGCTGAGCGGGACCTCGTCGCCGGTCTGCGCGGAGATGCCACGCGAGTTGAAGCTGACGCTCGCTACCTGAAACCGCGTATCGGCCTCGAGCGCGCGCCTCACGAACGTCGCCGCCCACGACGGTCGCGGTTCGTAGAACTCGACGCGAAATGGCGCGCGGCGGACATCAACGGCGGCGTCGGCGATGGCCTGGTCCGCGGCGACGCGCAACACGAACGGCGGATCGCCGACCGGAACCGCATCAATGCTCGCGTGCCATCGTTCCGCGGCTGTCGTCCAGTGGTGGGAGGCACGGCCGACCTCTAGTCCGGCGATGCTGACGGTCGCGGCGGTTGTCTGACCGATGACGCCGGCGCCCTCCAGTTCAATGTCCAGATGGATCGCTGTCGCAGGCGGCACATCGCGAGGGGCGTCGATGCGGAGAATGCGGACGCCCGACGAAGCGGCGGTGGTGGTGACCGTCGCGACGACCAACGAATCCGGCATCCCGTCATCGGGGAACTGATCGCCGATCACGACCGCGGCCGCTGTGTCCGAGGTGATCGCTGTCACGATCTCGAACGACGCGGCGAGATCCCTGGTAAGGCGATCGCGGACCGCGTCAGCCTCTGGTGTTGCCGGCTGCGCCACCACCAGCGCAAGACGGGCGCGCGAGGCGCCGGTCACGGACATCGCGGGATCGATCAGCGCCGCGATCGCGATAGCGAAGGCAATCGATCGCAGTACGCGGGTCATCGTTCACGCCTCACGGCATCCGCGAAGGCGCCGCTGAGCGCAGGGGCCAAGTCGGGGGACGCGAGCGGCGCGTCTGCATGCGCCTTCCGCGCCTCGGACGCCGCAGCCGTTGCGGCGGCCGCGAGCGAACGGGAACGTCTGGCGACATCGGCCGCATTGGCCGCGCGCTGCAGTTCGGCCGCCGTCTGGCGGAGCAGCGCCGATGCGGGATCGATGCGGATCGCTTCCTCGGCAAGGACCAGCGCGCGCTGCCGAAACATGTCAGCGGCGGCAGGTCCAACAGGATCTGCCCCACGTACGGACGCGCCCGGCGCGATCGTGATCAACCCGGCAATGCCGCGCAGCATGTCTTCCAGCAGCGCCGTTCGCCGGTTCGCGGGCACGACGGGCGCCACGCGGCGCCAACCGGTCGCTTCCGTCAGCGTGCCGGCCAGACGCCTTGTCAGATCGAGCTGACTGCGCGTCGAGAGCGCGCGGAGGATGTAGCGATCGCGCGAAAACGCGCGCTGCAGTGCGGTGACGGCGGCGTGCTCCGCGATCAGCGCATCCGTCGTGTTCGCCGCGGTCAGAAGCTTCTGAGCCTGGCTCATCGCGGTCGTCGCGGTGCGCAGATCATGCTGACCACGATTCTGCAGTCGTCCCGCCTGCAATTCCACCGACTGCTCGGCCTCGACTTCTTCGTCGTTGATCTCGCCGCCCAGCATGAAGACGAACTCCGCGCGAATCATCCGCTGCTCCACCGCCAGGTTCATCGTCTGTTCAGTGAACTCGTCCTGCGTCAACGCGGCCCGGCGTTGGTGCAGACGCTCGGTCTTGACGATCAGCATCTGCTGACTGAGGGCGTATTTGGATTCCTCTTCGGGCAGCGTGAACGCATCGCCTGCCGCCACGCCAAATTTGGAGATCTCGATGAAGAACGCGTCGGAGCTGGCGCTACCGTCGCCGGGACGCGCGTCTGCCGCGACCGCACGGTACACCAGCATGTCGCCGTCCTTCAGATTCAAATCCGACAGCGAACGCGACGCGCTGCCTTTCCAATCGCGCGCGCTCGACGAAATGACAGCGAGCGGAATCTCGCCTTCCTGGAACTCGAAGTTCTCGCCCGATCCGGTAACCTTCGTGTAGCGCAGCGCGAGCGATCGCAGCCCGAAGTCGTCGGTCGCGTGCGCATTGAATGTGATCCGCGCGTTCCCGCCCGCGTACACGAGATCCCGGCCCGGCGCCGTGAGGCGAACTGACGGCAACGCATCCGGCGACACGACGATCGGCATCATCCGGCGCGCGCCCGCCTTCGCCAAAGGCTTCGGCGGCGCTTCGCCGTCGTAAGCGGTAACCAGCAAGTAGCCGGTCTTCGTCACCTGCATGCGGCCGGTGAATATGCCGCCGTCCCCGCGCGTCAGCACGCGCGTGGCGCCGTCGTGGTCGACGCTGACATCCGCTGCCGTCGACTCGATCGACAGGACCAGCGTGCTGCCTTCGACCGCCTGTAGTTGTTCAGGATCGACAACGGTCGTCGCCGTGATCCCGGTGTACGCGGGCGGCTGGATGGCGACGCTGATCCGCATCCGCGTGTGCGCCTCGGCGCCAGCCGGCGCAGTCGATCGCGACAGCGCGCCGCCGCTGGTCGGCAATGGCCGGCCACGCCAGATGTGTGTCGCCCCGACGGTGACCCAGGCAATCGACGCCAGCAACGCGGCTCGCACCAGCATCGCGACCGGAAACACCGCTCGGATATCGAGACGCGACGCCCTGGCGGCCGCGTCCGCGAACACGCGCGCGCGCACCGGAGCTTTCGCCGTCAGCGCTTCGTAGGCGAACTCGTCCGCGGTGATGAACAGGTTGCGCGATTCGGGATATCCACGCTCGAGCGCGCGAAGGACCGACGCTCGCGAGGTCGCGCGCCATCGCCAGGCCGCGACCGCCGCCGCAACCAGCGCGCCGGCGACCGGCGAGATCGCTCCAGCGGCCACACCGAAGGCCGCGGCTTCCGCCAGCCCCAGCAGCCGCGCGCGGCGAACGGCCACCGCGATCGCCGCGGACACGATCGCCTCGGCGTTGGGATCAGGCGACACGCGCGATCTCCTCACGGCGTTCGTCCGCTTCGTCTGTCTGCCGCCCGCGCCGGATCCACATCTCGAGACCGAGCAGGCACAGCACCGCGAGCCAGAGCCAGCGGCGATCGTCCTGATCCAGGTTCTCGATCCGCGGCGATGCGATCGGCGCGGATGGGCGCGACCACTGCTGCAACTGCGCGTCGGGTATCGGCACGACCTCGGCGCGCTGAAGATCAGGCATCGTCGCCATCGCGTTCGCGATCGACCGCAACAGCAGCGGCGTCGCGACGTCTGACGCAGGTGCCGCGCTCGTCACGACGAGCTGCGCGGCCGAGCCGGCGGCGACCGCCAGCGGACGGCCGTCGGCGGCGGACGCGAGGGTCTGCCAGGGCGCCGCGGCAAAACGCGCGTCCGACAATCCCGCCGCGACGCGCGACGCCGCCGCGGACAGATCGGAATCGCGCGCCACGCGGGACACAGCTTTGGCCATCCATGGTTGCTGAATGGCAGCCACGTCGGCTATCGCACGACTAAAGTCGTGCGCCACTTTGGAGTCGTGCGCCACTTTGGAGTTGTGCGCTACTTTGGAGTCGTGCGCTACTTCTGCGAGGACGAGGCGGACCCGGCGGTCTGGCGGGCCGACCCACACGTGCTGTGACAGAACGGCAGCGATCGCGGCGTCGATCGCCGGTTGATCCGCCTTCGACGACACGACGTCGATCGGCCATACCATCGGATCGCCTGCGGGCGCATCACGCACCGACGTGCGATCGTCGGCGATCGTCACCTCGCGCTCACGAACGCCGGACGAAGTCAGCAGACGGCCGGCGGCGGCAGTGCGCGTACCAGGCAGCGTACCGGTGCGTTCGAACCGGATACCGATCCCGGCGGAAATTCCGGCGATGTCGGCTGACGTCATCGATCCGATCGGCAGCAGTGAGGCGACAACAATCTCCCGCCGCGCCGGTGGCGCCGCATCGAGCCAGCGGA
>JAYVMG010000075.1:0-13423 GCA_043759095.1 Acidobacteriota bacterium
GCGATCACCTGGCGGTTGTCGCATTCGTGCAGGAACTCCGCGGCCGCACGATCCTCGCGTCTGCATCGGTCCCGCTGAAGAACGCCCGCCCGTGAACGAATACTCCTACTGGCTGGACACGCTACCAGCAGGAACTCAGAACGTAGAACGTAGAACTCAGAACTCGGACCTGCCCTCGCGCGCGGATGTTGTGATCGTCGGCGCGGGGTATACAGGTCTTGCGGCCGCGCGGCAGTTGGCGCGCGCGGGCGCGTCGGTGCTGGTCGTCGAGCGCGAGCAGATCGGTTGGGGTGCCAGCTCCCGCAATGGTGGTCAGGTGCTCACCGGGATGAAGCTGGAGGCGGCGACGCTCGTCGCCAAGTTCGGCGAAGCAAAGGCGCGGACGCTGTTCGACATCGCGTCAGCGTCGATCGACCGGCTCGAAGCGATCGTTGCCGAAGAATCGATCGACTGCGAGTACGAACGCTCGGGACACATTCAAGCCGCGTGGAAGCCGTCGCATTTCAAGGCGTTTCGCGAGGAGCAGACGCTGCTCGCGCGTGTGTTTCACCATCAGGTGCACCTCGTGCCGCGCGACGAACAGCGTCGCGAGATTGGCAGCGACCGCTATCACGGCCTGCTGGTGGACGAGCGAAGCGGCGCGATCAACCCGGCCCAGTACGTGCGCGGGCTCGCCGCCGCCGCTATCCGACGAGGCGTCTCCATCGCGACCGGAGTCGGCGTCACCGCCGTGCAACGCCAGCCCGGCGGCTGGCGCGTGCAGACCACAGGCGGAGAGGTTCAGGCCCGCGACGTCCTCTTCGCCACCAACGGCTACACCAACGGTGCGTCGCCCGCTCTGCAGCGCCGCTTCGTGCCCATCGGCAGCTACATCATCGCGACAGAGCCACTCGACGAGAGTCAGGCCGTTGCGCTGTTGCCCAAACGGCGGATGGCGTTCGACTCCAAGAATTTTCTTTATTACTTTCGAACGACGACGGATCGACGTTTGCTATTCGGAGGACGGGCGGAGTTCGGCCGGACGAGTCCGGACACCACACGCCGCGCGGCCGCCATTCTGCGCCGTGGCATGACGTCGATCTTTCCCGGCCTCGCGGCTGTCCGGATCGACTACGCATGGGGCGGAAACGTCGCGTTCACACGCGATCAGATGCCGAGGGCTGGACGGTTGGACGATGTCTATTACGCGGGAGGGTACTGCGGCCACGGTGTTGCGATGGCCACGTATCTGGGTGAACAGATCGCGCGCCGGATCGCCGGAGAGCCCATCGACCACCCGCTGTTCGACGATCACTTTGCGGCGATTCCGTTGTACACCGGCAACCCATGGTTTCTTCCGCTCGTCGGCGCCTACTATCAGGTGAGAGATTGGCTACAGTAGATCTCGAATTTTCTCCCGAGCGCATGCGCGTGATGGCCGACGAGGTTGTCCAGCGTTGCATCGCGCACATCGTGTCGCTCGACCGCCAACCCGCATGCGGCGACGTCGACGCGGCAGCGCTGTGTCGATCGCTTCGTGAATCCGCGCCGGAGCAGGGTGTGCCGCTCGAGCCGCTGCTCGATCAACTCTTCCGCGACTGGATCCCTCGTTCGTTCACCGCGCCGAGCCCTGGCTACCTTGCGTACATTCCCGGCGGCGGTCTCTACCCGGCCGCGCTCGCCGACTTCATCGCCGACACCACCAACCGCTACACCGGCGTGTGGCAGGCGGCGCCCGCGCTCGTTCAGCTCGAATCAAACGCGCTCGACTGGCTGCGCGACTGGATGGACTTTCCGCCGGCGTCGCGCGGCCTGTTTACCACTGGCGGTTCGATGGCCACCTTCAACGCCATCGTCTGCGCCCGCGAGCGTCATCTAGGCGCCGAGATCCGCCGGGGTGTGTTGTACACGTCGGACCAGGCGCACCACTCGGTGTTGAAGTCGGCCAAGCTCGCCGGCGTCATGCCGGATCGCGTGCGGCCGATCGCGTCCGACGATCGATTCCGCATGCGCGTGGATCTGCTGAACGACGCGATCGCCGCCGATCGCCGCGCCGGCCTCACGCCTTTCGCCGTCGTCTCCAGTGCGGGGACGACGAATACGGGTGCGGTGGATCCGCTGGATGCGATCGCCGACGTCTGCGCGCGGGAAGAGTTGTGGCATCACATCGACGGTGCGTACGGCGCATTTTTCTATCTCTCAGAGGATCTGCACGAGACGCTGCGTGGGCTGCCGCGCGCGGATTCGCTGACGCTGGATCCGCACAAGGGCATGTTCCTGCCGTACGGCACGGGCGCGTTGCTCGTGCGCGACGGCGCGGCGCTGCGAGCGGCGCACGAAGCCACGGCCGACTACCTGCCGGCGATGCCGCACCCCGAAGACTTCTACGATCCGAGTCAGCACGGACCGGAACTGTCGCGTGGGTTTCCCGGTCTGCGTGTATGGCTCTCGGTGAAGCTGTTCGGCGCGGCGGCGTTTCGCGAGGCCATTGCCGAAAAACGCGCCCTCACGCTGGACGCGCGGCGCCGGGTCGGCGAGCTCCCCGGCATCGTCATCGACGCAGAGCCGGACCTGTCGCTCTTCGCGTTTCACCTCACGTGGCCGGGAGCGTCCCGCGCGGACGAAGATGCGGCGACGCGCGCGCTGATGGAACAGACCACGCAGCGGGGCCGCGTCATGGTGACCGGCTGCACGGCGCACGGCCGGGCGCTCGGCCGCGTCTGCGTGCTCAGTTTCCGCACACACCAGGCGCAGATCGATGCGCTCATCGAAGACCTCGCGGCGTCAATCAAGGACATCCGAACCCATGGCTGATCAATCCCATCGAGCGCATCTTCGCGCGATCGCCGTCCGGGCGATGCGTGAGCGCGGTCTCGATCCCGATTTTCCACAGGACGCACTGGTGGCGACGGCTGCGCTGAAGGCGGCGCCGAGCACCACCGAGGAACCGACGCGCGATTTGCGGTTGCTGTTGTGGTGCTCGATCGACAACGACGACTCGCGCGATCTGGATCAGCTGTCCGTGGCCGAACAGCTCGCCGGCGGCGACGTGAAGGTGATGGTCGCGATTGCCGACGTGGACGCGACAGTGGCGAAGGGCTCGCCGGTCGATCGTCACGCAGCGCTGAACACGACGTCGGTGTACACGCCGGCGATCATGTTTCCGATGCTGCCGGAGAGGCTGTCCACCGATCTCACGTCGCTGGCTGAGCATCAGGATCGCCTGGCGATCGTGATCGAGTTCACCGTTTCGACGAGCGGCGATCTCAAGGCATCGGACATCTACGGCGCCGTCGTCCGCAATCAGGCCAAGCTGGCCTACAACGCCGTCGGCGCGTGGCTCGTCGGAGAAGGTCCGCTGCCGCCGGCTGCGGCCGCGGCGCCGGGCATGGATGAGCAGTTGCGGATGCAGGACCGCGTGGCGCAGGCGCTCGACGGCCTACGAGCAAAAAATGGCGCGCTGGCATTCGAGACGATCGAAGTCGAGAACGTCTTTGACGGCGACACGCTGAACGAAGTCCGGCAGCGAACGCAGAATCGGGCGAAGTCGCTGATTGCCAACCTGATGATCGCCGCCAACGGCGTCACAGCGCGCTTTCTCGACGCGCACGACTTTCCGTCGCTGCGCCGCGTCGTGAAGTCGCCAGAGCGCTGGGATCGCATCCGGGCGCTGGCGGAGCAGTTGGGCGAGAAGCTGCCGGCCGACGCCGATTCGATCGCGCTGTCGGCGTTCCTGAACCATCGCAAGCTGGCCGATCCGGAGACGTTCCCCGATTTGTCGATCAGCGTCATCCGTCTGCTCGGCCGCGGCGAGTACGTCGTCGATCCGCCTGGCGCGGAGCCGCCTGGGCATTTCGGCCTCGCGGTGCGCGACTACTCGCATTCCACGGCGCCGAACCGGCGCTTTCCGGATCTGGTGACGCAACGGCTCTTGAAAGCCGTGTTGGCGGGTCATCCGTCACCGTACGCCCTCGGCGAACTCAACACGGTGGCGACGCAGTGCACGAAACAGGAAGACGCGGCGAACAAGGTCGAGCGCCAGGTCAGGAAGTCGGCCGCCGCGATGGTCGTGGAAACACGCGTTGGCGATCAGTTCGACGCGATCGTCACCGGCGCGTCGAACAAGGGCACCTACGTGCGCATCACCGATCCGCCGATTGAAGGGAGACTGATGAACCCGCGTGCCGGCATGGATGTCGGCGATCGCCTGCGCGTCCGCCTGTCAGCCGTCAATGTCGATCGCGGGTTTATCGATTTTCAAACCGTCTAGGTCTTACGAGCGTCGACCGAAAACCAGCCGACCATCGCCTCGCCGATCTTGTCGGCGACCAGACGCGTGTGCAGCAGGCGCACCCATCGCGCGAAGCTCGTTTCGTGGTTGCGCAGCCCGAGGATGTCACGAAGGAGGTCGACGCGTTGATCGCACTCCCCGACACGGAGATCACCACGAGACACAGTCCGGCCGCGAGTCCGACCCATTGGTGAAGTGTCAGGAGGGAGCGTCGCAACACCCTACGCCCTCTTCCGCTTCTTCTCTTCCGCTACCGGCGCCATCGCCGCCGGCTTCTTCTTCGAGCTGATCGTATCCAGGCTCTTCCGAAGCGCTTCCATCAGGTTCACCACCTTCGGCGGCGCTTCCACTTCCCGCGCCACGATCTCGCGGCCTTCGATCTTCGCGTCGATGATCTCGCGCAGGCCGACCTGATAGTCGTCGCGATACTCCTGAAGGTCGACCGTGCCTTCGAACGTACCCATCACCTGCTTGGCCAGCTTCACTTCCTCCGGCTTCACCTTGTCCGGCATGTCCGACAGTTCGTCGATGCTGTCCATGCTGCGAATCTCGCTGGCGTGGCGCAGCGTGTACATCACAAGCCCCCGCTCGCGCGGCTGGACCTTCACGAGGTACTCGCGTCCGTACAGCGCCACTTTGCCGATGCCGGCCTTGCCTTTCATCCCCTCGCGGATGACGGCGAACGCTTCACGCGCGACGGGACCGTCCGGCGCGAGGTAGTACGGCCGTTCGAGGTAGATCGGGTCGATCGCCGTATCGTCGGTGAATTTCTCGAGGTTGATCACGCGCGTCGAGTCCACGCGCACCTTCTCGATGTCTTCCTCGTCGACGATGACGTAGCGGCCTTTCTCGAACTCGAAGCCTTTCACGATGTCCGTGTTTGGCACTTCGCGCTCGCATGTCGGGCACCAGCGCTTCTGCTGAATGCGCGTCTGACATTCGCCGTGCAGCTGGTTGAAGCTCAGCGTCGCGCCGGCGTCAGTCGCTGGAAACACCTTGATCGGGATGTTGACGAGGCTGATCTTGAGGTAGCCCTTCCATGTCGGTCGCGCAGCCATACACTCCTACCTGTTCATCTTCGTTACTGTTTAACGATCGGCGCAATTTTCTCGTCGACCTTCACCTGGAACTGGCGGAACCGGCTGTAGGTCGCGACGCCGTCCACTCGCAATCCGTCGCGGCGGACGTCGTAGCGCTCGCGCATTTCTGCTGGTACCACCAAGCCGATCGATGGGTCGATCTGATACTGAACATCAATGGTGCCCCTAATCGCCGTGTCTTCGGCGACGAGCTCGCTCGCGACGACGCGCCCGGTGTCGGGTTCGATCCAGAAACGTCCGCGCACCAGAAGATCGCGGCCGTTGGTCGTCCGGATGATCGTCCGCGGTTCCACTTCCTTGTAGTCCAGCACCCAGGCGGTGTCCGAAGCGCGGCCGGCCGGGCGTCCCAGCAGCGGGTCGCGCCCGTCGATGCGTTTGAACGCGAACCGGCCCTGGTTGGCCGGATCCAGAATCGCGAGCGCGAGCACCGGCACGTTGACGGTGCGCTGGATGTTGCCGATGTTGTAGCGGGAGCTCTCGACCACGATCCGTTCGGCCTGCGAGGCGGTCGAAGACGAGGGCGCGACGAACAGATCCATCAGCCGCTCGTTGCGATCGCGCACCGGCTTGTTGTCCACCTCGAACACGTCGCGGAATTGCATCCACCGATCGCCGCCGACCGGCTTCACCAGCAGCAGATCCGACTTGAGCTCGCGATGGGTGACCGCGGGACCCAACCGCGGGACCGACCCGAGCGTGGTCGGGACCCGGACGTCCTGGGTGTAGTGCTCTTCGGCGACGATGCCTGAAAGACTGCTTTGGAACTCGTTGACGTACGCGCCGGCGCGCGCGAGGACAGCGTTGAGCGCGTCCGTCTGCGCGAGCGCCGGGACGGCAGCCAGGAATACGGCGAAAACACGAAGTAATTTCATCGACTGAGCCGTTGATCGTCCTCCGGGAAGAGGCGGTGGTCAAGCTAGAATCTTGGCATGTCCAGACTCCTTCCGTCCCGCGTGTGGCTCGTGGCAGCGGCGATTGCCGCGGTCGCGATCGGCTCGACAATTGCCGCGCAGCGATCCTCGTCTGCCATGGCGGACGCTGCGACGCGGCTGCTGAACAGCCTGACAGCCGAGCAGCGCCAGCAGGCGTCGTTTGCGTTCGACGCGGACGAGCGGTTGCGCTGGCATTTCATCCCGACCGAGATGTTTCCGCGCAAGGGGCTGCTCGTTCGTTCGATGAACGAACCGCAGCGAACGCTCGCGCACGATCTGCTGAAGGCGGGCCTGAGCCAGCGCGGCTACCTGACCGCGACGTCGATCATGGATCTCGAGACGGTGCTGAAGGCGCTCGAGGCCGCCGAGCGCGCCGCGGCCCCGCCGCCGGCGCGCGGTCAGGTGCTCGAACGGGATCCGGAGAAATATTTCTTCTCGGTCTTCGGCACGCCGTCGCCGAAGGGCACGTGGGGCTGGCGCGTCGAGGGACATCACATCTCGCTGCACTTCACCGTCGTCAACGGCACGCTGGTCGCCGGCGCGCCGACGTTTTTCGGCAGCAACCCGGCCGAGGTGCGTGACGGCCCGAAGAAAGGGCTGCGGATCCTCGGCGCGGAGGAAGACGCCGCTCGGGCATTGCTGCAGGCGCTCGACGCCGCGCAGCGGGCGAAAGCGATCATCGACGCCACCGCCCCTGCCGACATGGTGACCATGGCGACCGTGAACATCAATCCGTTGTCGCCGTCAGGGCTCGTGGCGGACGCGATGACCGCTGCGCAGCGCAATCTGCTGATGGCACTGATCGACGTTTACACCGGAAAGATGGCGGCCGACATCGCGGAGGATCGAGTGGCTCGCGTGCGCAAGGCCGGCGTCGAGAAGATCGCGTTCGCGTGGTCCGGCGACACCGAACGCGGAAAAAAGCACTACTACCGGGTTCAGGGGCCGACGTTTCTCGTCGAGTACGACAACACGCAGAATGACGGCAACCACATTCACTCGGTCTGGCGCGATTTCAACGGAGACTTCGGACGGGATCTGCTGCGGGAGCATCTGAAGTTGTCGTCGCACCCGTGAACGGAGGTGACGGAGAGAACGGGATCACACAGAGAAACGAAGCAACAGAGAAAACGTTTCCTCACGCCGGAAACACCCGCTCGAAGTTCCCGCCGAAGATCTTGTCGCGCGTCTCGGTGCTCGCGCCGATCTCGTCGAGCGCGGCGGATTGCTGCTCGTACACGTCGCTGACCCATCCGCGGGGGAAGAACGACGAGTCGGTGCCGAAAAGCAGCCGGTCGGGGCCGACGACCGCGAGCGCCTGGCGAAAGACGGCGGCGAGGTTCATGCCCACGTACTTCACCCAGCTATTCGAGCTGGATGTGTCGAGCAGGACGTTGGGGCACAGGTCGGCGACCATCAGCGCCTCGCGCAGGAGGCCTGCGCCGAAATGCGGGATGATGATCGGCACCTGCGGATAGCGCAACGCGATCGCGTGCAGATCGAGCGGGTTGCCGTAGCGGATGTCAAACGGGCTCGGTAGGCCGAGCTTTTTCCGCACGCCCACCGACAGCACGCCGCAGTGCACGAATATGGCCGTCCCCGGCGTTGCCGCGGCGATGTCGAACAGACGCACCGCGCGCTCGTCCTGAATCGAATAGCGATGCATGGCCGGGAAGAGGCAGATGGCGCGTAGACCGCCGCGTGTGATCGCGTCGGACGCCTTTTCGGCGGCGTTCGGTTGCGTCGGGTCCACCATGAAGAAGCCGACGAACCGCGTCTGATGGCGATTGACCGCCGTGACCACCGACGCTGAATCGCCGGGCGTGCTCGCGATCAGCGCGGCTCGAGACACCTGATAGCGATCGAGCTCCGCGACCCAGCGATCAGCGAGCGCGTCAGCGTTCCCTGGCGCATCCCATCCCAGCGTCGCCAGCGCCGTGTCGCCGCCGAGCGGCGCGAAGAACGGCGTCGAAAAGAAATGACAGTGCGCGTCGTTGATCATAGTTCACGGGCCACGGAGTCACCGAGCCACAGAGGGCGCCGACCGTTCGACGGCGACGCCCGTCGAACTCATAGGCGCCTCAGCCTCTGCAGTCATTGCGAATGCTGGTTTCGAATTCTCTGTGTCTCGGTACTCTGTGGCGCTTCCTTCTTCTAGATCTCGCTGACGATCGCGTCCGCCACGTCTTTCGTTTTTCCCGAGCCGCCGAGATCCGGTGTGCGCACTTTTCCGGTAGCGACGACGCGCTCGATCGCGCTCAGGATCTTGTCGTGGAGATCGCGGTGGCCGAGATGCTCGATCATCAGCGCGGCGGCCCAGATGGCGCCGATCGGGTTGGCGATGCCCTTGCCCGCGATGTCTGGCGCCGATCCGTGGATTGGTTCGAACATCGACGGATGCTGCCGCGTGGGGTTGATGTTGGCGCCGGGCGCGATGCCGAGGCTGCCGGAGATCGCCGATCCGATGTCGGTGAGGATGTCGCCAAACAGATTCGACGTCACCATGACGTCGAGCGTCTGTGGGTGGGTGATCATCCGCGCCGCGAGCGCATCGACGTGGTACTTCCGGTACTCGACCGTCGGGTAGTCCTGCCGCACGATCTCGGCGACCTCATCCCAGAGCACCATCGAGTGCGTGAGCGCGTTGGACTTCGTCGCGCTGGCCAGCATCTTCCGCGGCCGTTTCGCCGCCACTTCGAAGCCGTAGCGGAGGATCCGCTCGATGCCGTGCCGCGTGAAGACGCCGACCTGCTGCGCCACCTCGTGCAGCGTGCCGCGATGAATCCGTCCGCCGACGCCGGAGTACTCGCCCTCGGAGTTTTCGCGCACGCACACCATGTCGATGTCCGCGGCGGTGCGGTTTCCGAGCGGCGAACTCAGCCCCGCCAGCAGACGCATCGGCCGCAGGTTGACGTACTGATCGAATTTCTGCCGGATGCCCAGGATCAGGCCCGCGGATGCGGCGTCCGAGACGCCAGGCGCGCCGAGCGCGCCCATGTAGAGCGCGTCGAACTTCGCCATCCGCTCGTAGCCGTCCTCGTCCATCATCCGCCCGTGCTTCAGGTAGTACGCGCAGCTCCACGGGAGATCGCTGAACGACACCGACACGCCGCTTCCGCGCGTCGCCCGTTCAATGGCCGCGATTCCGGCTGGGATGACCTCTTGACCGATGCCGTCACCTGCGATGACGGCGATCCGAAACGACGACATGAGAAGCTCCTCTGAAAAATATGACGTGCTGTGAAGGTTCAGCACGGCAGCATACAACCGACAGGTTACTATTGGGTTCAAATCTCAGTCTCGATCGCCCCCAGCGGGCAGAGGATGCGAACCATGACCGACCGGCTCCGGAAGACCCTGGCCGCCGTGGCCCTTGGTCTCGGCCTCACGCTTTTTCCCTCATCCGCGTGGGCCCAGGCGACGGGTCAGATTACGGGTGTGATTACCGACAACAGCGCTGCCGTCGTGCCTGGCGCCACCGTCGAAGTGACCAATCAGGCGACCGGCTTCACGCGTAGTGCCGTCAGCGAACTCGACGGTGTCTACACCATCCCGCTGCTCAATCCTGGCGTCTACGAAGCCAGGGCCAGCGTGTCAGGATTCCGCACGACCGTCCGCGGCGGCATCGAGGTTACGGTCAGCGGCACAGTCAGGGTGGACCTGCGACTGCAGGTTGGGTCGGTCGCTGAGCAGGTCACGGTCCAGGCTACGGCGCCCCTGGTCGAGACAAAAAACGCCACGCTGGGCATCGTCATCGACCAGAAGAAGGTTGTGGATCTCCCGCTGAACGGCCGGAACTTCACACAGCTCGGCACCCTCATCCCCGGCGTGGTCGCGCCCCCGAGCGCTCTGGGCGGTGCGGACGGCAACGCGACGCCGGGCGGCTTCGGCAACGTGACCGGCGGCTTCAACGTCAACGGCATGCGCAACCAGTCGAATAACTTCCTGCTCGACGGCTCGCCGAACAACGACTCGTTCAACACCGGGTTCGTGCTGCGTCCGCCGCCGGACGCCATCCAGGAGTTCAAGATCCTCACGCACTCCTACGACGCCGAGTACGGGCGTAACGCGGGGTCGGTCGTCAACGTCGTCACGAAATCGGGCAGCAACGACTGGCGCGGCGGCGCGTGGGAATTCAACCGCGACGATTCGCGGCAGGCGACGAACTACTTCGCCACCACCGCCAAGCCGGCGTTGAAGCAGAACCAGTACGGAGGGGCATTCGGTGGGCCGATCGAGAAGAACCGCGCGTTCTTCTTCGGCTACTACGAAGGCTTCAACAACCGGCAGGGCACGACTGACACGCGCGTGGTGCTGACCCAGGCGCAGCGCACCGGTGATTTCTCAGCCGGCGCGGCGATCAAGGATCCGGTGACAGGACTCCCGTTCCTGGGCAATGTGATCCCCTCCAACCGGATCAGCCCGATCGCGACGTCCGTGCTCACCCAGTACATCCCGCTGCCGAACAGTGCCGCCAACCGCGCCGTGCGTTCGCCTGATGTGCTGGACACGCGCGGCCAAATGGGGCTGCGAGCGGACTACCGCGTCAACGATGCGCATACGCTGCTGGGGCGCTACATGTACGCCCACACGAACAACGTCAATCCCCTCGGCGGATCGAATTTCTCGCCCGCGGGGAACACGGCAGTCGCAACGCTGCAGGACATCATGGGATCCGACACGTGGGTCGTGAAGTCGAACATGATCAACGTCGCCCGCGCGAACTTCAACCGGATCGATGCCCAGCCGAACGTGACGAGCGGCCTCGACCTCTCGTCCGTCGGCTTCAAGTACGCGGGCACGAACACCACAGCCGCCGGGCTGCCGTTCATCACGGTGAACGGCTTCTTCACGACCGGCGACGCGCAGCAGCCGTTCGCGAGCCGCACCAACAACGTGTTCGGCTTCAGCGACGACCTGACGTGGGTGACCGGCCGCCACTCGTTGAAGTTCGGCGGCGAAATCCGCCGCGATCAGATCCGGGTGTCGTTCATCAACCGCCCGAACGGTGACTTCACCTTCACGGGGCAGTACACGGGCAGCGCGGCCGCCGACTTTCTGCTCGGCCTGCCGATCCAGTTCCGCCAGGGCAGCGGCGATCCGAACCTCGATGGCTCGTCATGGACGTATGCGCTGTACGGACAGGACGAGTACCGCGTCGGGTCGCGTGTCACCCTCAACGTCGGCCTGCGCTACGAGGTCAACCAGCCGTTTGCGGAGAGCCAGAACCACCTCGCCGCCTTCCACCCGGGTCAGCGGTCGACGGTGTTTCCGAACGCGCCGACGGGATTGGTGTATCCGGGCGACACGGGCGTCCCCGCCGGCACGTACGACACCGACAAGAACAACGTGGCGCCGCGTCTCGCGGCGATCTGGGACGCGAGCGGCGACGGCCGCACCAGTGTCCGCGCGGCGTGGGGCCTGTTCTACGACACGTTGCCGGGCCAGGGCGACTTCTTCCAGAACGGCACGCTCGCGCCGCCGTTCCAGCCGCTGACCCAGGTCGACTTTCCTGCGGTCATTCCGTTCGCGGCACCACTCGGCGGTGCCAGCCCTGTCGGGTTCCCGGCAGGGCTGATCTTCATCGGCTGGGGGCCAGACTTCGCGACGCCGGTTGTGCAGCACTACAACGTGTCCGTGCAGCACCAGATCGGCAACTCCTGGGGTGTCGAGGCCGGCTACGTCGGATCGCGCGGCGACAACCTGCCGATCTTCATGGAAGTCAACCCGACGACGCCGAACCTGACGCCGACGCCGACCGTCGGCGCGCGTCTCCTTCCGGCGTTCAGCCTCGTGCGTCCGACGTTTTCAGCGGCGCAGTCCTGGTATAACGCGTTGCAGGCCAGCGCGCGGATGCGACCCTGGCACGGCCTGAACGTGCTCGCGTCCTACACGCTCAGCCACGCGGTGGACAATGTGTCCGGCCTCAACATCGGCGGTGAATCGCGCCCGATCCTGCCGGTGACCATTGGCAACCAGGCCTCGATCGACGCGGCGCTCGCACGCGAGAAAGGCGACGCGCTCTTCGACGCCCGTCACCGCTTCGTCATGAGTTTCGGCTACGAGCTGCCGGCCCTCACTTCACGCAACGCCATCACACGCTTGACGCTGGGCGGATGGCAGGTCAACGGCATCATCCAGGGACAGACCGGGTTTCCGCTCACGGCCATCGAGCCCAACAACATTTCGCTCACGTCGCTGACCAATCGCCCCAACATGACGTGCGATCCCAATGACGGCGCGCCGCAGACCGTGACGCAATACTTCAACACAAACTGCTTCGCGCGGCTGACAGTGGCGGCCAATGGCGGTCAGGTCGGCAACGAACCGCGTAACGCGATTCGAGGGCCCGGCTTCGCGCGCACCGACCTCTCGCTCTTCAAGAACTTTGCGGTCACGAAGACGCAGCAACTCCAGCTGCGCGTGGAGTCATTCAACCTGCTGAATCAGGAGCGGTTCGGCCAGCCCGGCAACCAGGTGGGATCGCCGACGTTTGGCGTCATCACGACCGCCGAGGATGGGCGCATCGTGCAACTCGGGATCAAGTACACGTTCTGACGGGGGATACGCTCTCCACCACGGAGGAGAGTTACATCCCAGGCGGCGTGAAGCGGCCGTCGGCGGCCAGCCAGCCGCCGTCAGCGTAGATGATCGTCCCGGTCACGTAGCTCGCCGCGTCCGACAACAGGAACAGCGTGGGTCCGACCATCTCGCCGGGTTGGGCCCACCGCTGCATCGGGCTTTTCTTCGCGTACGCGTCGTACCACTCTTTGTTGTTCTTGATCGGCGCCGTCAGCGGCGTCTCGACGACGCCGGGTCCCACGGCGTTGACGCGCACACCCAGCATCGCCCATTCAGTCGCCGCGGTTTTCGCCAGCTGAAGGATCCCGGCTTTCGTCATCGAATACACCGACTGGCCGGGTTCGGTGACAATCGATCGAATCGACGAGTACAGCACGATGCTCCCGCGCTTCTGCTTCGTCATGATCCGGCCGGCTGCTTGAAGCACGTTGAAGTTGCCGCGCAGGTTGACGCGCACCACGCGATCAAATTCCTCGCCGGAGTAGGCGAGGATCGGTTTGCGGACGTTGATGCTCGGCGTGCACACGAGGCCGTCGAGT
>JAYVMG010000076.1:0-5081 GCA_043759095.1 Acidobacteriota bacterium
AGCGCAGCCTGGTGCAGGAGTCACAGCGGCGGCTGTACGGGCTCGCGCTGTTTCAGTTCGCCAACGTCGAGCCGCTGAATCAGGATCAACAGCCCGAGGAGGTGCCCATCCGCGTGACGGTGGCGGAGGGCAACCATCAGCGCGTGAATCTCGGTGGGGGCTACGGCACGGAAGAGAAAGCGCGCGTCGACGCCGAGTATCACCACGTCAACTTTCTCGGTGACGCGCGATCGGCCGGCGCCCATGTGCGCTGGTCGTCGCTCGACCGCGGCGTGCGCCTCGACTTCAACCAGCCCTACGTCTTCTCCCCGCATTTCTCGCTTGGCGCTGAAGCGCAGCAGTGGTACACCTTCACGCCCGCCTATCAATCGGTCGTCACCGGCGCCAAGATGACGCTGACGCATCGCAGCAGCGCCAACACATCATGGGCGGCGTCGTTCACCAGCGAGCACAACAGAAGCTCGATTTCGAGCGATGTGCTGGACGACCTCACGCTTCGTGCGAGCCTGATCGCGCTCGGACTCGATCCGACGACGAATGAGCAGAACGGGTCGCTGAATGCGATCGGCGTGGACTTCCAGCACTCGACGGCCGACAGCCCGATCGACGCCCATCGCGGCTACCAGGTGGCGTTCCACGCGGAGCAGACGGCGAAGCTCGCGCTGGGCAACTTCAATTACTCGGCGGTGTCAGTCGACGGGCGCCACTATCTTCCGCTCGGCGGCCGTGTGGTGCTGGCCAGCCGCCTGCAGTTCGGCAACATCCGGCCGGCCGGCGGCGAGCCGGCGAATGTGCCGTTTGCGAAGCGCTACTTCCTCGGCGGCGCGACGAGCATTCGTGGATGGGGCCGCTACGAAGTGAGTCCGCTGACTGAATCCGGGTTGCCCATTGGCGGCGACAGCATGCTCGCGTTCAGTGAAGAGCTGCGCGCTGCGCTGCGGGGCAAGCTCGGGGTGGTGCTGTTTCTGGATGGCGGGAATGTCTGGGCGGATGCCTTCGGCGACAAACTCGGCGAGCTTCGCTACGCCGTCGGCCCAGGGCTGCGGTACCAGACGCCGGTCGGCCCGCTCCGTTTCGACTTCGGGTACCAGCTGAATCCGACGCCGGGACTTCTCGTGAACGGCACTCCGCAGACGCGGCGTTTCCGCCTGCATTTCAGTATCGGCCAGGCGTTTTAAGAGCAGGGCTTAGGGCTCAGGGCTTAGGGCATGCGGATTCAGAAATGTTGATCGTCAGGCGGCTCACCCACGTCATCGTCCTAGTGCTGACGCTCGCGGTTAGCGCGGCGTCGGCGGCGATGATCGTGTCGCAGACGTTCTGGTTCAAGAACTGGCTGCGCGGCTACATCGTGCGCGAGGCGCACCAGTACCTGAACGGCACGGTGTCGATCGAACGGCTCGGCGGGAATCTGTTCTTCGGCGTCGAGATGGAGAACATCGCCCTGTCGCTGGATGGCAGCCAGGTGGTTGCGGTGAAGGATCTCGGGATCGACTACAGCGTGTTCGAGCTGTGGCGCACCGGCTCCGTGCGCAGCATCCGCATTGATCAGCCGGTCGTCTATCTCCGGCGCGACGGCGGCGCCTGGTCGCTCAGCCGGCTGGTGAAGAAGCAGGAGACGGAGGCCGACCGCAAGGGACCCGCCAAACCCCTCAGCATCGATACGATCGGCATCGCCAACGGATCGTTTGTGTTTCAGTCGCCGGCGGACGTTCCCGGTGTCAAGGTGCCGAAACGCTTCGATCATCTCGACGCGAAGCTGTCGTTCAAGTACGAACCGGTCCGCTATTCGATCGAGGTCGCGCACGTCTCGTTCCGCGCCTCCGAACCAACGCTCGAGCTGAACGCGTTGTCGGGCGGGGTGGCGGTCAAGGACGACACCGTGTTTCTCGACAAGGTGGCGCTGCGCACCGCGGAGACGTCGCTGTCCATTGCCGGCGCGGTGCAGCACTATCTGACGACGCCGACGTTCAACCTGCAGATCGGCTCCGACAAGACATCCGTGCCGGAGCTGGCGCGTCTCGTGCCCGCGCTCGACGGCATCCGTCTGCAGCTGTCGTTCAACGTGAAGGCGGAAGGGCCGCTCGATCGCCTCTCGGCCGAGCTGAATGTGCAATCGTCAGCCGGAACGGTCAGCGGGAAGGTGGTCACGGATCTGCTGACGCCGGGGCAGTCGATCGCCGGCGACCTGGCGGTGAAGCATCTCGATCTGTCGTCGATCCTCCATGACCCGGCGCTGAAGAGCGACATCACGGGGACCGCGCGGATGGACCTCCGCGGCGAAGCGCTCTCGAACATCAGCGCGCTGCGCGGGACCGTGTCGATCGACGCGCCGCGCCTTGTCGCGGCCGGATACGTCGCCGAGCGCGTGCACGCGAATGCGCGCGTGAACGGCCGGCAGGTCAGTCTCGATGGGAACGCCGCAGCGTACGGAGCTCAGGCGACGTTCGCGGGCCGTGTGACGTTGCCGGATCTCAATCGGAAGGAACACGCGGTCGCCTACGATCTTCACGGTCAGGCCGGGCATGTCGATCTACGTAAGCTCCCGCGCAACCTGAACGTGCCGCCTGCCGCGACCGACATCAACGCGGAGTACCACGTCGTGTCTCCAGTGGCGCAGACCGTAAGGTCCGCGAACGCAAGACTAAAGCCTCGCGCCACATCGCTGACGGCCGATCTGCGCTTCCAGCCGTCGACCGTCGCCGGCGCGGGTATTGCCGCACGCAGCTCCGCCGGCGTCACCGCGGTCGGCGGCGACATCAGCTACCGCGCCGACGCGACAGTCGCGCATCTCAACCTCCAGCGCATTGGCGAGCAGTTTCAGGTGCCGGCGCTGGGTACCGACCGCGTCAAGAGTTCGATCAACGGGCACATCGTCGCGACCGGACATGGCACGAACCCGGCCGAGATGGACCTGACGGCGACCGGTACGCTGACCGATTCGTCGATTCTCGAGGGCACGATCCCGCAAGTGACCTTCGATGCCGCGCTTGCCAGCGACACCGTCCACGTCAAGGCAACCGGAAGCTTCAAGGGATTCGATCCGTCGGTGGCGATCGGCAAGAACGAATTGAAGGGGACCGTCGGCGGCACGCTCGATGTCGACGCGACCTTGGCGCATGTGTCCGCCGGCGTCACGCCGGAGAGTGTGCGGGTGGACGGCAACGTGACGCTCGAGCCGTCGACGATCGGCGGCCTGGCGATCACCCGAGCGAGCCTCGACGGCGCCTATGGCGATTCGGCCGGCACGATTCGCCGCCTCGATGTCGTCGGCCGGGACGTGAACGTCAACGCGCACGGTTCGCTCGCGTTGAACGACACGGGTCAGTCGAATCTGACGGTGCACGCCGACTCGTCGCGCCTGGACGTGATCGGCAAACTCGTGGACCTTCCCATCGAGGGCATTGGCACGGTCGACGCCACGGTGACCGGCAACGCGCGTGAGCTCAAAGCGTCAGGCGACGTGACGGGCGCAGGCGTGAAGTACGGCGACACTGGCGCGCTCGCCGTGTCGAGTCACATAACCGCCAGCGTGCCGCGGTTGACGTTCGCTGACGCGCAGGTCGCCGCCACCACGCATGCCACGTTCGTGACCGTCGCGAAACAGGAGATCAACGAGCTCGACGGCGCCACGACCTATCGTCAGAAGCAGCTCGATTTCGACGTCACGGCGAAGCAGCCGAGGCGATCGCTAGGCCTGGCGGGATCGCTCCTGGTCCATCCCAATCATCAGGAGGTGCATCTGCAGCGGCTCGGGCTGCAGACGGCGGGTCAGGCCTGGCAACTCGCGGACGGCTCGCAGGCGACGATCAACTACGCGCACGACGCGGTGTCGGTGCGGGGGCTCGCCCTCAAGAGTGGCGCGCAACAGGTGACGGCCGACGGGACGTTCGGCCGCGCCGGCGATGCGATGAAGGTGTCGTTGAGCAACGTCGACCTCGCGAGCGTCGACGCGTTGCTCCTGCGGCCGCCGCAACTGGTCGGCAGGCTCAATGCGTCCGGCACGATCACGGGCACGATGGCGTTACCGGACGTGCAAGGCGACTTTCGCGTAGACGCGGGTGGCTTCCAGCAGTACCGCTATGACACCTTCGGCGGCGCCGCCCACTACACGGGACACAGCGTCACGCTCGACGCCAAACTCCAGCAGAACCCGACGACGTTCGTGACGGCGAAGGGGCACGTGCCGATCGGCCCGGGGGAAGCGTACGCGTTGCACATTGAGAGCACGCCGATCGATCTCGGCCTGGTGCAGGGTGTGACCACTCAGTTGACCAAGATCACCGGCACGGTGCAGGCGATGGTCGACGTCAGCGGATCGGCGGCGGACCCGCGTCCGACCGGCGTGATCACGCTCGACAATGCCGGATTCACCGTCGAGCCGACTGGCGTCAGCTACACCAACCTGCGGGGCAAGATCGACCTGCAGCCGGAGAAGGTGCACATCGACCATATCTCCGTGCTCGACAACCACCAGAGCTCGCTGTCGATCACCGGCGACCTGGCGATCCGCGAGCTGGAGGTCGGCAACGTCGAGCTGTACATCACCGCCAACGACTTCAAGGTGATCGACAATCCGCTCGGCAACGTCCGCGTGAACAGCGCCATCGAAGTCGCCGGCGAATTGCGGTCGCCGCGCATCACCGGAGATCTCGGTGTGTCCACCGGACAGGTGGACCTCGACCGGATCCTGTCGTTGATGAGCGACTCGGCGTACGCGACGAAAGCCGCCGAGTATCTGCCGAACGCGGACGTGAACGCCTCGCCGGTCCCGCCGTCGCCGTTCGATACGCTGACGCTCGATCTGCGCATGACCGTGCCTGACGACCTGGTCGTCAAGGCCAGCGATCTGAGAGCGCCGGGCGCGCCGATCGGTCTGGGTACGATGAACGTGACGCTCGGCGGCGACCTGCGCGCGACGAAGGCGAAGGGAGAGCCCATCATGCTCGTCGGCGCCGTCACTACGGTGCGCGGCGCCTACGATTTCCAGGGCCGCCGGTTCGACATCCTCCGCGACGGCGCCATCCGTTTCGCGGGCGAACCGCTGAACGATCTCGACCCGATCCTCGATATCCGGACGCGCC
>JAYVMG010000077.1:0-1890 GCA_043759095.1 Acidobacteriota bacterium
TCGGCTTCGAGATACAGCACCTGCCCCACCGCACCTGACTCCCAGAACAGATGCCGGTAGAACGCTGGCCCGAACGTCTCCAGGCTGGCGTCGAAATCCGCGATCATTCCCAGACTGAAGAAGCCATCCGACGCGATGTCCTGATCGCAGCTGAGGCGCCGCGCCATCGCGCGGCAGTCACCGCGCGCGAGCGCGTAGAAGGGCAACGTGTCGTGCGCCGGCTCCCAGAGAAATTCGCGCCCGCACGCCACGCGCAGCCATTCCACCGCCGCCGCGTTCCGCGCGAGCAGGTAGAACCCTGGCGCCACGCCCTCGACGCGGTGCACGAAGATTGCGAGATGGACGCGCGCTTCCCACCACAGCGCATCCCACGGCGGCCCCGCATGGGGCATCACGCGCGAGAGCATCGCGAAGAACGTCGCGGCGCCAATCGATGATGCGCCATCGAAGGAGACGGCTGAACGGCGCTGAAGAATGACACTGGCAGGATAGGCGGGAAGGACGGGTAGGTCGGGTGGGTCAAGTGGGTCAGACACCAGCCGGCCTGGATCCTGTGTCGCCGCGGCGATCTCGTCGATGAACGTCCAGGTCGTATGATCCTCGCTCAGCTGACTCGCGTGGCCGGTCCATGCACCGGCGCGGACCGCTGCGATCAACCGATCGCGGCTGGCGACGGCCCGAACGTCATTGCGGATTGTGGAATGCGGATTGCGGAGAAGAAGCAGGCAGCCAGGCTCCTCGCGTTCGGCTTCGACGTAGTCGGTGTCGCGATCGATCCCGGTCAGCGACGCGATGTCCGCGTGCGACCAGTCCGGCAGCAGCGCCGCGTGCCAGCCGGCTGTCGCGGCCGCGATCCGAATCGCCGCGACCGCGTGCCCCATGTCGTGCTGACAGTAGCGGAACGCCCGCTCGCCGTACTTCCACGCCTCGCGCCAATGAATCGACGTCAGCGCGAGCAGACAGGTGTCCGGATCCGCAACGCCGGCAGCCCACGCGGGCGCATCGAACGCGCACCGCCGCTCGAGCGCGTGGCGATCCGGCGCGTAGTGATACACGCCGGGCGTGTCGCCGACGCCGTGCGCCGCGCCGGCAATCACGTACGCCTCGGTTGGATGCAGGTTACCGCTGGAAGGATTGACGCGCAGCGCCCAGCGAGAGTCGCCGAACTGTTTCCATGCGGACAAGCCGAGCGCATGGCGAAGGATGTCGCCAATCGCCGTGACCGGCGCGTCCGGTGATGGCGACAGCGCCAGAGACGCCGCGCCGGCAAACGATCGAAACGGATTGGGTTGGGACGCCCAGTCGAGGTAACCCAGCGACCGGGCGAACCGATTGAAATGATGTTTGGTGCGGTCGTGGTAGGCGTGAACGGATGCGATCACGCCCGGCTCCGTCACTTCATCGTGGCTTCAGTAGCCTTCATGCGGCGATCCACTTCGGCGATGGCATCCGAGAGCTGCGCGCGGCGGCGTTCGTGCGTGGCCGTGACGAGCTGCCGGTCGAGTTCCATCTTGGCGAGCCGCAGCGTCTCGAGCGCCTCGACTTTTTCCGGATCGCGGACGATCTTTCCGTGATTCTGGCGCGTGCGCTCGCGCTCCAATTCTTCCATGCGCTCTGCAATGCGCCCCTCGGCGTCGATCAGACCTTCACCCGCGTCACCCATGAGTCCCCCAGTCCGAGAATAAACAGTCTTACATTATAAGATGACCCGGTGGGCGCCCGTTCGACAAATGATCCGCTCGCGCCATTTCATCCAGCCACCCGCGACTGGCCGGATTCTCACGTCGCCGTTCTAGGAGTGCACGCCCGGGGCTTCGTGGCCCGTGCGCTGGACATACTCGACGTAGGAGCCCTGGTAGGCGTGCGGCTGGGCCTCGGTGCCGCTCTCCC
>JAYVMG010000078.1:0-5062 GCA_043759095.1 Acidobacteriota bacterium
AGGAGGGTTCTTGCGGATGTCGGCGACGCGTTCGGCGGGGCCGGCGTAGAAATCCAGCGAGTCAGGATCGCGCTCGCCCAGCGCCACCGCCAGACGGACGTAGCGATCCGCGGCGTCATCGAGCGGGGATCGCGACGCGCGCCCGCACGCGCAGGTCAGCAACAGGAGACCGGCCGTGGCGCAACGTATGAGCGCTGCGGCGCGCGAATCGCAGGACTGAAGTCCTGCGCTACTTCTCTCGCGGAAAGTTCTCGCGCGGAAACGGCACATCGATGAAGTATGGCTTGCCGTACGCGGTGTACGCCACACGCGCGGTCGCGGCAGGATCGCTGACCGGGTGACCGCGACCGACCCAGCTCTCGCCGCTGTCGTCGATGTGCATCGCGACTGCGTCCGGCTCCTTGCCCTTCTGCGTGACGGTCACGATGACCCCTGACGCCGTCGCCGCTGGCAGCTCGCCACGCGTCGCGTCGCTGAAGTACACGTGACAGGTGCCGTCGCGGTTCAGCACCACCTCGAAATGCAGCTCGCCGTTCATCAGCACGAGGCCGCCGTAGCGCGGATAGTGATCACCGTGCGGGATGGCCGAGCCGGTCTGCGTCGCTGGTGTCACAGCGGCTGGTTGTGCGGTGAGCGTTGCAGTCGAGTCCGCGCCGCGGCCGCACGCTACCGAGAGAATGGCGCACGCGGTGATCGCGATCCCGGCGACGCGCATCCGGCCTTCGCACCTTCGGTGCTTCGGCGGGCAAGTCATTCGTATCTGAGCGCGTCGATGGGGTCGAGCCGCGACGCCCGGCGGGCGGGGTAGAAGCCGAAGAACACGCCGATCGCCGCCGCGATGCCGAACGCCAGCGCCACCGCCGACGGCGACACAGCCGCCGGCCACTCCAGCACGCGCGTGACGACGGCTGCCGCCGCGAATCCAAGCACCACGCCGGCCAGCCCGCCGCAGCAACTCAGGGTCACCGCTTCGACCAGGAACTGCAGCAGCACGTCGCGTTGCCGCGCGCCAACCGCGCGCCGCAAACCAATCTCGCGCGTCCGCTCACTCACCGACACCAGCATCACGTTCATGATCCCGATGCCGCCGACAACGAGCGAGATGGCCGCAATCGCGGCGAGCAACGCCGTCATCGTGGCGCCGGCGCGCTGCAGCGTGCCGCTCATCTCTTCGAGGTTCACCTGATCAACTTTCGGCATGTTCGCGAGCACGAACGCGGCGACGGAGGTGTAGAGGCCTTTGGTCAGCGCCTCGGCGGCTTGCGTCTTCACCGTGAAGTCGTCCGGCACACCGCCGCTCGCGCTCGGCGCCTGGTTGCCGAGAAGTCCGCCCTGGCGGAGCCGCGCCATGGCCGCGTCTGTATCGAGGTGATGCCGTGCGCGGAGCAGCGGTTTGATGTCATCGGCCAGACGCGTCGCATCGCCGGCCTGCGCCGCCGCCACCACCACGCTGTGGATGTGCGAGATGCCGAGCACCCGCTGCAGCACAGCGACGGGGATGAACACCATCTCCATCTGATCATCGTCACCGCCAGACACCACGGCGACGACGCGCGCGGTGATGTCGCGGATCTGGATGTCGCGTCCGACCGGGTTGACCTCGGCGCCGAACAGCTTGTCGCGCGCGCCACTGCCGAGGACGGCGACCGCTGCGCCACTGCTGACGTCGCTCGCCTGAAAGAATGTCCCGCGCGCAGCTCGCCAGCCGTACAGCGACGGATACGCTGCGTCGGCACCCAGAATTTGCAAATACTCGCGGGTGGCGCCGTTGGCGACGAAGCCGCGCAGCTTGACGACGCTCGACGAGAACTTCACGCCTTCCATCGCGCCGATTGCCGCGGCATCCTCCGGCGTCAGCGTCGTCGCGGCCCCAAGTCCGGTCGCGATCTTCGATTCCTCGCCGCCGCGTGTGAAGTTGCCGGCGTCCACCCGAATGATGTTCGTGCCGGCCGACCGCACATCGTCGGTCACCGTTTCCTGCGCGCCAGTGCCAAGGGCGACCATGGTGATCACGGCGGCGACGCCGATCGTCATGCCGAGCGTGGTCAGCGCCGTGCGGAGCTTGTGCCGGCCGAGCGCGCGCAGCGCGATGCGAAGGCTGTGCGGCATCACTCGAAGCGGAGCGACTCGATCGGGTCGAGACGCGAGGCCTGCAGCGCGGGGTAGTAGCCGAAGAACACGCCGACCGCTGCTGCGACGGCGAACGACAACGCGACCGAGGCTGGTGAGATCGACGTTGACCACCGCAGCATCTGCGCGATAACCCCCGACGCCACAGCGCCCAGGACGATGCCGGCGAGCCCGCCGATGACGCTGAGCGCGATAGCTTCCACGAGGAACTGTCGCAACACGTCGCCAGCGCGCGCGCCGACCGCGCGGCGGATGCCGATTTCACGCGTTCGCTCGGTCACCGAGAGCAGCATGATGTTCATGATCCCGATGCCGCCGACAATCAGCGACACCGCGGCGATGCCGCCCAGCAGCGCCGTCATCGTCTTGGTCGCGCGATCGAGCGTGCGGCCCAGCTGTTCGAGCGTCACTTTCTCGAGGCCGCCCACGTTGCCGATCACGGCGCGCGCGACGTCGGGACGCAGGCCGCCCTTGGCCAGCGACTGCCGCGCCTGCGTCGCCACGGTGAAGTCGTCAGGACTCTTCATGCTGATGCCGTGCCGCGCGCGCAGCAACTCAGTCACGTCCTTCGACACCCGCGTCACCTCGCCGGTGGAGGCGGCGGTGATCGTGATGTCGTTCAGCTTCGACAGGTTCAGAATCTTGTGAATCGTCGTGAACGGCATGTAGATCGCGTCGAACTGATCGTCACCGGCCGCGGGCGTCATCATGAAGCTGCTGCTGCCGACGACGCCGACGACCTGGAAGGGCTGTTTCCACAGCATGATCTGCTGGCCGACCGGGTTGACGTCGCCGTACAGCTTTTGGGCGACGAACGCGCCGAGGACGACGACCGGCGCCTGCTTCGACTGTTCGCGCGCGGTGAAGAAGCGGCCCGAGGTGAACGTCCACGATCGGCGGATCGACGGCAGCGAGACGTCGCCACCGTGATAGCGCGTGAACCATCGCTTGTCGCCGGCGGTCAGGTGGATGTTCTCGTGGATGCCTTCCGACACGTACTGCACGCCGCGCAGCTTGCGAATTGCCTCGGCGTCCGCCGGCGTCAGCGTCGCGGCCATGCCGAGGCCGGCTTCCGTGTCGCCCAGCCGTTGACGCGCCGTCGGGTGATCGTGCTTCTCCATAGGATCGTCCTCTGGGTGAAAACCTGCGAGGACCACGCGGGGGGCTAGAGGCTGGGGACTGGGGGCTCGCCGCGCCTGATGATCCACCACGCCGCCGCCGTCGTCTTCGGTCTTCGCCTTGTAGTTCCCGGCGGTGACGACGATCAGGTTCATGCCGGCGGCCCGGACCTGCTGTTCGATCGCGGCTTCAGCGCCGCTGCCGAGCGCGATCATCGTCAGCACCGTTGCGACGCCGATCGTCATGCCGATCGTCGTCAGCGCCGTCTGCAGTTTATTGCGCGACAGGGCGCGCAGCGCGATGGAGACGCTGGATCCAATCGTCATGCGGTTACCCGACGGGAAGCAGCGCCAGCTCGCCGACGGCCAGCCGCTGTTTGGTGTTGGCCTCGTCGGACACGATCTGGCCGTCCTTGAACGCGATGATCCGCGAGCCGTACTCGGCGACCTGCGGTTCGTGCGTGATGAGTACGATAGTGATGCCGCGCTCTTCCTTCAGACGCTGGAAAATGTCCATCACCTCGACACTGGTCCGGCTGTCGAGATTGCCGGTCGGCTCGTCGGCAAACAGGATCGACGGGTTGTTCAGCAGCGATCGGGCGATCGCAACCCGCTGCTGCTGACCGCCGGACAATTGATTCGGATGGTGCTCGGCGCGATCGGCGAGGCCGACCGCATCGAGGGCGGCGAGCGCGCGCTTGCGCCGTTCCGAGGCCGACACCCCTTTGCCGTACAGCAACGGCAGCTCGACGTTCTCGACCGCTGATGTACGCGACAGCAGGTTGAATCCCTGGAAGACGAATCCGATCTGCCGGTTCCTGATCGCCGACAGTTCATCGTCGTTCAGCCGGGAGACATCGCGTTCCTCGAGCCAGTATTCACCCGACGTCGGGTGATCCAGGCAGCCGAGGATGTGCATGAACGTCGACTTGCCGGAGCCCGACGGTCCGACCACGGCGACGAATTCGCCGGAGTGGATGTCGAGTGTGACGCCGCGCAGTGCGCGCACGGCGACGTCACCGACCTGATACGTCTTGACGAGATCGCGAACCCGAAGGAGCGGCATCAGTTGGTCGTCTTGGCCGTCGGGGGCTTATTCTTGCCGGCGAAGTTGTAGATGATCGTCGCCGCCACTTTTTCCGCGCCCGCCATTCCGTAGACTTTACCCGCGCCCTCGATGATGTAGTACTCGTTGGCGGCGTGCGCGTTGCCGCCGTGTCCGGCGCCGCCCATGCCGATCGGCATCGACACCGGCGCGACCCGCTGTCCCACCGCCTGGTTCGAGAACAGATACGCGGGCCAGTAGCCGCCGAGGATCGACGGATAGTTCGCCGGCTCGCCGTGCGGGATGTTGAACTCCTCGTAGGCCTGGGTCATCGCGCGCGCGATGTCGGTGTCGTACGACATCTTCGACCACGGCACATCGCCGATGATCTTCAGCTCGACGTCCTTGTAGCCGTTGCGATCGAGCTGCTCGCGGATGCGCTTCACCATCTGCAGGCCGTCCATCTTCGGCACGTAGCGCATGTTGTGCTTGGAGGTGATCTTGTTCGGCAGGATTGCGCCGGCGCCGCCGGCGTACATGTTGCCGCTCCACACGCCGTCCATGTTGAACGAGACGCCGTAGCGCTGCATCTTCAGCATCGTGAATGGGTCTTCTGAGATGAACCGCGCGACGCCGATGTTCTCGGCCGCGACCTTCATGTCCGTCTTTTCCGCCGCTTTCTTCATCGCCGCGGTCTCCGCAGCCGACATCGGCTCCATGCCATCCAGGAAGCCTTTGATCAGCGGCGTGTTGCCGTCCTCCGAGACCA
>JAYVMG010000079.1:0-5053 GCA_043759095.1 Acidobacteriota bacterium
GAATACGTCGAAGGACAAGTCGGCAGGCGACCTCGTGGCGCAGGCGGCCGCAGCACTGGTCACCCAGCCGATTCGCAGGAAGCTGCCCGACGAGCGTCAGGCCATCACACACAAGTTCGACATCCAGGGGCACGAGGGTTACATCACGGTGGGGCTGTTCGAGAACGGTCAGCCGGGTGAGATCTTCCTGGTCATGGCGAAGGAAGGCTCGACCATATCCGGCTTCGCGGACGCGTTCGCGCAGGCGATTTCGTATGCGCTGCAGTACGGCGTGCCGCTTCAGGCGCTGGTCGACAAGTTCAGTCACGTGCGGTTCGAACCGAGCGGCATGACGCGCAACCCGGAGATTCGCTTCGCGAAGTCGATCGTCGACTACATCTTCCGGTGGATGGCGTCGAAGTTCCTGTCCAACGACGCGCAGTTCAACGCGGGCGTCAACGGTAAGGAACTCGGTACAGTGCTTCCCGCGCTGGCGATGATGGACGAGGCGCCCGCCGCGGCTTCGGCGTCATCGGCGGCGGCCGGCACCAACCAACACTCGACGATTCAGAATCAGGAAGACGCGCCGCCGTGCTCGACGTGCGGGTCGATCATGATTCGGAGTGGCGCCTGCTACAAGTGCAGCAACTGCGGCAATACCTCAGGGTGCGCGTAGGGGCTAGAGACTAGGGGCTGGGGGCTCGCGGGTCACGAGGAAAAAACCTCGGAGTCCGCGGAGCACGAAGAGTCAGAAATTCGACGAGCAAGGCGTAGGGCGGGTCCTCTTGGACCCGCCTTTTTTTCTTGTCATCGAGCAGGCGCTGCGGCCTGATGAGCGCGGGTCCCGTCCGCGAACAGCCCCACCGAGCCACCCCACCGCGCAAAGTCCGCGCAGCGGGGACCCCGGGGTGCTCGCCGAAATGCTCTTGTCACGGCTTACGCCTCCGCGCCCGGCGAGGCGGCCCCGTGTTCGCGGCCACCCGCTTCATCGTCACGGCACTTGTCACGGCACCCTCGCGTCCAGCACTAGCTGCACGAGCGCGAGAGTCAAGCTGCGGACGTTATTTCGACTCGATGCGGACTACTCGATCGGTTTCGATGAGCAGTTGCGGCAGATTCTGACGATCGTTGAACATCTGATTGATGTTGCGGTCGTGGTGCCGCACGCGGACGCGCACGTTGACTTCGTCGTGGGTCACATCAACGTAGTTCGCCTGGCTTCGGTCAAAAAGTGTGTAGGTTCTGGTCGGACTTGAACGGTAGATGAGCTCCGAAAAGCTGACCAGATTGCAGTTCGCGAATGCCAGCCTTGACGCCGGCGACACGGCGCGGTTGTAGATGGCGGCACCCGGATAGCTGGCAGAGAACCTGATTTCGTCGCCAGCGCTGGAGAACACATGCCAATCGGTCTTGACCTGTGTCTCGTTGTCATCCAAGTCAAGTGTGATCGAGCGATCAAAGACGCCGGCAATCCCCGGCACCAGCTTGACCGTGGTCAGGGCGTCGTTGGACCGAATGGCATCCGTCAGAAAGAGCACATCGCTGCCACCCGCGGTATTGTTGACGAAGGTGGCGATAAAGACTTCCTGATTGGAAAGGATCGGGGCAAACGCGCTGCTCCCCTTGATGCCGCGCGGGTTGCTTTCATCGAAAACGGACACAATCAACGGGTACGTGGGATCGGTCACAAGCAGAGGAACCCCGGCCGCCGAGCGGGCGTTGTTGACCTCAGCGACGACGCGCTGGATTGCCGCGTAAGCGTCCGGCCCTGGCGTCATCCAGTAGATCCATTGCTTCCAAATGCCGCTTCGAAGGATCTTCGCCGGGTCCTGCTGTATCGGGTCCTGGCAGTTCATCAGCGGGTTCTGTGCGCGCGCCGGGCTTGCGGCCGCGACCGACAGCGCCAACACCGCGAGCATGATCGTGAGCCGCTGACCCACGCTTCTTGCACTGATCTCAACATGATTCATGTGGCTGGTCCTTGAACCCGAGTGTGCGCGGAAATTCATGGAAGCACTCGTTTCTCCGCGATGTCATACTTTGCGGCATGGCCCCCCGAAGAGTCCTGACAGAAACCTTACGTTCGCCTGGCGGATAGGCCGTATGGGGCGCCAGTATTACGTTTTTGGTCCGTACAGGCTGGATCCCGTGGCTCGGACGGTGCTTCGCGACGACAAGCCCTTGGCCGTGACACCAAAGGCTGTGGAAACGCTTGCGCTCCTGGTCGAAAACAGCCGCAGTGTCGTCACAAAGGAAACGCTCCTGAACCGGGTCTGGGCAGGCACGTTCGTCGGCGACGGAAGCCTGATGCGCAACATCTCGGCCTTGCGCAAGGTGTTCGCGGAGCATGGCGGGCCCAACTACATCGATACCATTCCGAGGCGGGGATACCGATTCAACGCAAACGTGCGCGTCGAGTCCGCGGAGAAGTCACGTCGGCGAAGTGTTGCGTTGCTCCCGTTGAGGCTGCTGGCTGGCGAGGTGCGCGGCGTTGCCATTGGCAGCGCGGTCATCGAGGCGACAATCACGAAGCTCTCGGCAGTGCGAGAGTGCGCGGTTCATCCGAGCGGCGCCATCACCCGGCACCCCGACGACGATCCGGTGGCGCTCGGCCGGGAATTGCGTGTGGACTTCGTTCTTGACGGCAGTATTCGTCTCGAGAAGCACAAGAGCCGCGTTTCGGTTCGGCTGTTGTCGACAACTGACGGCGCGGTTGTGTGGGCCGAAACGCTTGAAGAGCGTTGTGACGACATCTTCGCATTCGAAGACTCGATTTCCGACGAGCTGGCTGGTGCGCTGGCTCTGATCCTGACGAATGCTGAACGGAAACTGCTCGTCAGGCGCTACACCGAGAACGGGCCGGCCTATCAGACGTACCTCGAAGGACGTTTCCATTGGGCGATGCGCTCGCAGGAATCGCTATACCGCGCCATCAATTGCTTTCGGCGCGCGCTCGACAGCGATCCTTCGTACGCGCTCGCCTATTCCGGGTTGGCGTGCAGCTATGCGCTTCTGCCGATGCTCGCACCCGTCTCGTCCGCCAGCTGCATGCCGCGCGCGAAGACGGCTGCCATTCAAGCTCTGGAGATAGACGATACGCTGCTGGAAGCGCGGAGCGTTCTCGCGTTCGTCATGTGGCACTACGATTGGAAATGGCAGGAAGCTGAACGGGAGCTCAGACGAATGCTCAAGTTCGAGCCCGGAGACGCCGTGTCGCACGTGTGGTACGCATTGCTCCTCGCGGAGCGCGGCCAGTTCAGTGATGCGGTGGCCCAGGCCAGGCGGGCGCAGTGCCTTGATGCGAGGTCCGACAGCATTCGTGCCAACGTCGCCACCGTCCTGCATTTCTGTGGCCGTTATGAGGAAGCGATCGACGAGGCAACCGAAGCCATCGCCGCCAACTCTGTCTCAGTGCGTGCGCACTTCATTCTCGGGCTGGCCCGCGAACAGCAGGGTCGCATGGCGGAGGCGGTGACCGCATTCGAGACGGCGGTGGCAGTTTCACGGGGCAGGAACCCGGCCATGCTTGGCGCTTTGGGACACGCCTGCGCACGCATCCGTAACAACGATGCAGCCGCGCGGGCCCTCAAAGCGCTCGACGAACTCCATCCCGAAGTCGCGAGCTTGGCCAAGGCTCTTGTTCGCCTCGGAATGGACGACCACAGCGAGGCGCTTCGATTAATTCGATGCGCGTGCGATTCCAGAGAGTTCGGTCTCGTGACGATCGGGGTCGACAAACGCCTGGCCCCCCTGCGTCAATCGGCGGATTTCCGGAAGCTGCTCGAGCGTGTCGGCCTGAACGGGTGATGCTAAGGCAGGATGGATGCCGTCCTGCCATCCTGCAATTCAAAGCCTCACGACGAACCGGCCGCGTGGGCCAGTAACGAGACGAGCAGCGCTCGATGCGCACGTCGCGAGAGACGACGCACCGGACGCCGAATCGGTCTCACCGCGCAGCCTTCATCGCCTTCGTGGTGAACTCCTGCACGCGCGGATCGATGTGGAACTGCTCGCCGCTCCTCCGCGGGCCAGTTGGCCATATCCGCCCACAACGTGTTCAGCCCCTTCTGCACCTCGGGGTCGCCGCCGGTGAACCCGGCGAGGAGCGTTCGTTACCGCGTGGCGAGCGCCTGCACCGCCGGCCCCGCGGGATCCTCGCCGAGCGCTGCCGTGATGTCGGCAATCAGCGCGGTCCACTGCTGCGTGACCTCCGTCTGCAGTTCGGGGTTCCACAGCGCCTTGCGCTCCTCGATCTTCGCCTTCGCTTCCTCGCTGTAGTACTTCTTCGACCAGTCGGTGCTGTTCGTCATCTCGATCTCCCTCACGATGGTGGTGAACACTTCCCAGTCCAGATCGCCGCCGGCCAGCACGGCTCGCTCCGCTCGTCCGATCGCTGCGATCGCCAGATCGAGTTGCCTACGTTTTCCGGCCAGCACGTGCTGCTGGCGCCGCAGCGTTTCCGCTAGCGGTGCTTGCCGCTTCACCAGCAGACGTTGCGTGAAGGTCAAGCAGGCTGTACGGCGGACGTGATTGTGGCTTAGAATCGCGGCCCGAAGGAGACTCATGTCGATTCTGCAGGGCCTGCGCCGCGCGTGTCAGATCAATCCACATGGAACCGCGACCATCGACGGCACCCGCCGCCAGACCTGGTTGCAGTTTCGCGACCGCGTCGCGCGCTTCGGCAGCGTCCTGCGGACCGCTGGGGTGGCGCCCGGCGATCGTGTCGCGATTCTGTCGCTGAACAGCGACGCGTATCTGGAATACTTCTACGCCGCCACGTGGGCCGGCGCGCTCGTCGTTCCGCTGAATACACGCCTGGCGGCGCCGGAACTGGTCGCCATCCTCAATGACGCGGGCGCGCTGGCGCTGCTCGTCGATGAGACGTTCGCCGCGATGCTGCCGGCGCTGATGCCCTGGCTGACAGCGGTCCGCACGGTGTTCGTCTCGGGCAGCGTCGCGCCACCGCCTGGCGCCACGTCGCTCAACGCGGCGATCGAGGCCGCAGATCCGATCGCGGAAGCCGACGCCTCCAACAGCGATCTCTACGGCATCTTCTACACGGGCGGAACCACCG
>JAYVMG010000080.1:0-5048 GCA_043759095.1 Acidobacteriota bacterium
CCGGAAGCGGAGCTATTCTAAATTCGTGCCGAGGCGAAAGTCAAGCGCAATATCGTGAACGTAACGTGAGAACTGACCATATGTCAGCAGTTTACGGTATATGAGACTTTCGCCTATGTCCGTCGCTGATCGCAGAATCTGCCATGATGGGGGCTCTAGTGCCTAGCCCAATTGGCCACCTTCTCGCGGGCGTCGCGGTGGCGTGGACCGCTGACCTCATCCCCGGCGATCGCATCTGGCGGACGGCTCCGGCTCGGTCGTCCTGGTTTCTGCGCGCCGGTGGCGGCCTGACGCTGGTGTGCGCGGGGCTCGGCGCCGCGCCCGATCTGGATCTGGCCTTCATCGAGCACCGAACCGTCACGCACAGCATCGGCGCGGTGCTGTTTGTCGGCCTGTTTGCGGCCGCGCTGGCGGCCAACGCCAGACGTCCCATGGCCCGCGTCGCGCTGATGTGCGCCGGCGCGTACGCGTCGCATCTGTTTCTCGACTGGCTCGGCGCCGACAACTATCCGCCGCGCGGCATTCAGATGCTGTGGCCGATCACCCATGAGTGGTACGTCTCGGGCATCGACGTCTTTCGTCAGACCGCCCGGCTCCGCCTCTTCACGCGCGGGCCGATGCTGACCAACGTGCGCGCCATCCTGCAGGAGATCGCGATTCTTGGGCCGACGGTCGTTGCGCTCTGGCTAGTACGAGTAAAAGCCCTGACCGGACTTGCGCCCGAGATGACCCGCGGCGACCATCCGCCGCAGTAGGGGACAGGGGCGGTACTTCGGATCCCCGATGCCGTCGTGCAGCACGTTGAGAATCGCGAGGCAGATGTCGAGGCCGATGAAGTCGGCCAGCGTCAGCGGTCCCATCGGATGGTTCATGCCCAGTTTCATCACCGCGTCGATCGCCTCAGGAGTCCCGACGCCTTCCATCACGGCGAAGATCGCCTCGTTGATCATCGGCATCAGGATCCGGTTCGCGATGAACCCGGGATAATCGGCGGCTTCGATCGGCGTCTTGCCCAGTTGCGTGCATAGCTCGGACGCGATGCGCATCGATTCGGCCGATGTCGCCTGGCCGCGGATCATCTCGACCAGCGTCATCAGCGGCACGGGGTTCATGAAGTGCATGCCGAGCACTTTGTCCGGTCGCTTCGTGGCGGCGCCGAGCAGCGTGATGGAGATCGATGACGTGTTCGAGGCGAGGATCACATCCGGCCGCGTGATCGTGTCGAGGTTCGCGAACAGCGCGCGCTTCGTCTCGGCGTTCTCGACGATGGCTTCGACGACATAGTCGGCGCCGGCGAGCTGGTCGACGGATGTCGCCGTCAAGAGGCGGCCCATCGACGCGTCGCGTTCGGCGGCGGTCATCTTGCCCTTCTCGACGAACTTCGCCAGGCTCTTCTCGATCGTCCCGCGCGCGCGGTCCAGCATTGCCGGCGCGACGTCCACGAGCGTGACGGAGAAACCCGACTGCGCAAACACCTGGGCAATCCCGTTACCCATTGTGCCCGCGCCGATTACGCCGATTGTTTTGATCATAGGAAGAGATTAGCCACGAAGGCGCGAAGACACGAAGTAAGAACACGCCTTCGTGGCCAAAATCAGACTCGCTCCACAGCAAGCGCGACGCCGTTGCCGCCGCCCAGGCACAGCGTTGCGATGCCGCGCTTCAGGTGTCTTCGCTTCAGCGCGTAGATCAACGTCGTCAACACACGCCCGCCGCTCGAGCCAATTGCGTGGCCGAGCGCAACGGCGCCGCCGTTCACGTTCACCTTGTCCGGATCGATGCCGAGTTCGTTGAGCACCGCCACCGCCTGCACGGCAAACGCCTCGTTCAACTCGAACAGATCGACGTCCGCCAGATTCCATCCGGCCTTGGCCGCGACGCGGCGCACGGCTTCAACCGGCGTCATCAGGACGAACTTCGGCGCGAGGCCGCTCGTCGCCTGCGCGACGATGCGGACGAGGGGCGTCAGGCCCAACGCTTTGGCGCGGTCCGCGGCCATCACCACCAGGGCAGATGCACCGTCGTTGACGCCGGGCGCATTCCCCGCGGTCACCGTGCCGTCTTTCTTGAACGCGGGCTTGAGCGCGGCAAGTCCCTCGGCCGTCGTGTCCGCGCGGATCGCTTCGTCGCGATCGACGACCAGTGGGTCGCCTTTTTTCTGCGGGATCGCAATCGGCAGGATCTCGTCGATGAACGCGCCTTCCTCGGTTGCACGCGCGGCCTTCTGGTGACTGCGCGCGGCGTAGTCGTCCTGCGCGGCGCGGCCGACGTGGTAGTGCTCGGCGACGACCTCGCCGGAATTCCCCATGTGACACTGCTCGAACGCGCACCACAGACCGTCGATGATCATCGAGTCGAGTACTTCGGTGTTGCCCATGCGAAGGCCCTCGCGCACGCGGGTCAGCAGATACGGGCAGTTGCTCATCGACTCCATGCCGCCCGCGACGGCAATGTCGATATCGCCCACGCGAATGGCCTGGTCCGCGATCATGACGGCCTTGAGTCCGGATCCGCAGACCTTGTTGATCGTCAGCGCGGCGACATGATCCGCGAGCCCGCCGTTGAGCGCGGCCTGTCTGGCGGGATTCTGTCCGAGCCCGGCGGCGACGACGTTGCCCAGGATGCACTCGTCAACAATCGCCGGGTCGATGCCGGCGCGGCGCACGGCCTCCGCGACGGCGAGCGCGCCGAGCTGCGTGGCGGTGAATCCCTTGAGCGCGCCGAGAAACTTGCCGGTCGGCGTGCGAACGGCGGAGACGATGACGGACTCACGCACGGCGGACCTCAATGCGATCGACGATATCGCCGAGCAGGGAATGGAGACGTTTCAGGATGACGGTCGACGATCGCATGATCTCCTTGGACCACTGGGCGCTGGCCGTTTCCACCAGCAGCACGCGGCGTTCGAGCTTGACGTGCGTCACGCGTTCGATGGCCGGGCCGACCGCGGCGTTCCACGCGAACGTCACCTTGCCGTCGGACAACGGCGAGTCTCGCAGCAGTTCCATCAGCGCACCGGGCATCGCACGGGCCAGGGGAAGCAACGTCGTGCGAGGTTCCCGGTTGAAGGTTCTAGGGTTCACGGCTCTCGGTTCGATCCTATCATTGCGCCGTGCATCTGATCCTCGCGTCCGCCTCGCCCCGCCGGGCCGAACTGCTGCGCGCGGCCGGTTTCACTTTCGACGTGGTGGTTGCCGATGTCGACGAGTCCGTGCGTCCGGGCGAATCGCCGTCGGTGTACGTGCGGCGTCTCGCGGCCGACAAGTCCGCCGGTGTGATCGCAAGACTGAAGTCTTCCGCCACGTCACTCCCAGGAGAACTTGTGGCGCAGGGCTTCAGCCTTGCGGATACCGTGATCCTCGGCGCCGACACGACCGTCGTCGTCAACGCCGAGATCCTCGGCAAGCCACGCGACGACGAGGATGGCGCGGCGATGCTGAAGCGGCTGTCGGGGCAGGCGCACGAGGTACTGACCGGCGTCAGCGTGCGGCAGGGCGCGTACGAGGTCGGGCGCGTCGAAACAACGTCGGTTGTCTTCCGCGCGCTGACAGACGAAGACATTGCCTGGTACGTGGCGAGCGGGGAAGGGCGCGATAAGGCCGGCGGATACGCGATTCAGGGCCTCGCGTCGCGTTTCATTCCCAGCATCTCTGGATCGTACGCAAATGTCGTCGGATTGCCTGTGGCGTGCGTGGCAGAGCTGATCAGTTCGCTCCTTGCGTCCAGACTCTAGGCGCAGTATTCTGGCCCTAGGAATTTTCTCGGAAGTCCTTATGACACATCGATATATCAAGCTTGGCCTTACCGCCACCGTTCTGGTTGCCGCGTTCGCGGGTTTGATGTGGTCGACGCTGCGCGACGGCACCGAGTACTTCAAGCACGTCGACGAAGTGATGACCAACCCGCAAGCATGGGAAGGCAAGGCGCTTCAACTGCACGGTTATGTAGTGCCGGGCTCGATCATGAAGCGGCAGGACACGCTCGAGTACAAATTCAAGGTGCAGAACAATCCGGCGCGCGACGCCGCACAGGGCCACGTCGTCGAAGCGTCGTACACGGGCATCGTGCCCGACACGTTCAAGGGCGAAGCCGAAGTCGTGCTGCGCGGGAAGCTGGACGCGACCGGATTCCACACGGAACCCAACGGCGTGGTGGCGAAGTGCCCGTCGAAGTACGAAGCGAAAACCTCAGCCGGATCGTAGGCACCTATGGCCTCACTAGGCACGTTTCTTCTGCTGGCCGCGTTCGTCACCTGTAGTTACGCCGCCGTCGTGTCGGTGGTCGGCGCGCGGCGCCGGTCGCGCCGGCTGATTGAGAGCGGCATCGGCGCGTTCTACCTGATCTGCGCGATCATGTGCGCCGCGTCGGCCGTCCTGATCAACGCCTTCCTGACGGGCGACTTCTCGATGAAGTACGTCGCGCACTACTCGGACAGCGTGCAGCCGATCCTCTACAAGCTGACGTCGTACTGGGGCGGGCTCGACGGCTCGATCATGTTCTGGGTGTTCCTGCTGTCGATCTTCGGATCGTTGGCGGTCTACGTGAACCGCGAACGCCATCGCGAGTTGATCCCCTACGTCGTCGCGACCATTTCCACAGTGAACATGTTCTTCCTGTTCCTGATGGTGATTCACAAGAATCCGTTCACGACATTCCTGACCGCCGCGCCGACAGAAGGCGAGGGACTGAATCCGCTGCTGCAGAACGCGTACATGGCGATTCATCCGCCAGCGCTGTATACGGGCTTCGTCGGCATGACGATCCCGTTCGCGTTCGGCATCGCCGCGCTGATCACCGGTCACCTGGATGATTCGTGGTTGCGCGCCGTCCGCCGCTGGACGATGTTCAGCTGGCTGTTCCTGTCGTTCGGCCTCATCCTCGGGATGATTTGGGCGTACGAAGAACTCGGCTGGGGCGGCTATTGGGCGTGGGATCCGGTCGAGAACGCCGCGCTGCTGCCGTGGTTCACCGCGACCGCGTTTCTGCACTCGGTCATGGTCCAGGAGCGGCGCAGCATGTTGCGCGTCTGGAACGTCACGCTGGTCATC
>JAYVMG010000081.1:0-13319 GCA_043759095.1 Acidobacteriota bacterium
TCGTCCGACGTGCGCTCGCGCAGCGTCTGCAGCCGCCAGCTCTGAATGAGCGTGGCGCCGTCAAAGACACCGAGCACGATGTTGGAGTTGCCGACGTCAATCGCTAACAGCATAAGAACACTCACCACAGAGGACACGGCGGACACGGAGGAAAACACAGGTTTTGTTCTCCGTGTCCCCGGTATCCTCCGTGGTGGAGAGCTTTGTCAGGTCCATACGACCTCACCGGAAACGATTCGCTCCACCCGGCCGTCCATCCGCACCAGCAGCGCCCCAAGATCATCGATGCCGGCGGTCACGCCCGTTAAGGTTCCCGCGTTGGTGGTCCACTCCACGCGCGCGCCAACCGCCGCCGGCGCGAGGCGGCGCCACGCGTCGAGAATAGCATCGAACCGGCCGGAAAGCAGATCCTCGTAGCGGCGCGCGATCGCCACCAGCGTTTCAGCGAGGAGATGATGCCGATCGGTTGCGCGCCCCAGTTCGGACTCGAGCGACGTCGCACGATCGCGCAGCTCCGGCGGAAACGCCTTCGTCTGCACGTTGATCCCGTAGCCGACCACAACCGTGTCCGAACGGCCGCCCGCGCCGGACGACTCGGCGAGGATGCCGCCGAGTTTTCGTCGGGAGACCTGAAGGTCGTTCGGCCACTTCAAATCGACGCGGAGCCCGGTGGCCTGCTCGATGCCTTCCGCGAGCGCGACACCGACTGCCAGCGTCAGCAGCGTCGTCGCACGTGCGGGGTCGGTCCGCGCGGTGGCCGGCGTGAGCACCACCGACACGTACAGCCCTGAACCCGCCGGGGAAAACCACGTGTGGCCACGGCGACCGCGACCCGCCGTCTGCTGATCGGCGACGACGACGAGGCCCTCAGGAGAGTAGGGCTGAGGGCTGAGGGCTAAGGGCTCGCGGGTCGCGCTCCGCACGGCAGCCTCGTCGTTCGTGGATCCGATCGTCTCGAAAAACAGAATCGTCGATGCGAGGCGCCCGAGGCGCGGCCGCGCGCGATCGATCGCGGCGGCAAGATCTTCAGGCGGGGTCACGGCTGATGTGGCGCAAGGCTTTTAGCCTTGCGGGATTGGTTCGTACCCTGCCACCAGGATTTCGCGCGGCTCGCCGGCACTGGCCTCGAACGCCCGCACGCGCAGTGCGGCGCGCAGATCCGCGTCAACGAGCGGCATCAGTGCGATCGCGGCCGCCTCTGCCTTCACCGTCACCTTCGTGATCGGCACCTTCAGCGGCTGCTTCGATTCCGACCGCTGTTTGCGCACTTCGAAAAGGACATCGGTCGCCCACGTGTACGTGCGCTCGTCCGCCTGCGCCGTCTCGACCGCGTTGTCCGTGAGCAGGGACGTCAGTTCTTCCGCCGCGGGCCACGCAGCCTTGTGGATGGAACCCTCACGCCACCACGACCAGACTTCTTCAGTGACGAACGGGAGGAACGGCGCGAAGAGCCGCAGCATCACCGACAGCGCGGCGGTCAGCGCCGCGTTCGCGGACCCGGCGCCAGCCGCGTCTTGATCACCGTACCGGCGGCCCTTCACCAGCTCGAGGTAGTCGTCGCAGAAGCCCCAGAAGAATGTTTCCGTCCGCTGCAGCACGCGCGCGTAGTCGTAGCTCTCGAACGCGGCGGTCACGTCGGTGACCAGTGCGGCAAGACTCCGGATCATCGCGCGGTCGACCGCCGCGGTGATCTTCCTGGGCCAGGCTTCGGAAGCCGTTCCCGACGAAGGCTGGCCCCGCCCGTCAGACAGCGCGAATTTCGACGCGTTCAGAATCTTGATGGCGAGCCGCCGGCCGACCTTCATCTGACCGGGATCAAATGTCGTGTCAGTGCCTGGACGCCCGCTGGCCGCCCAATACCGCACGCCGTCAGATCCGTGCTCCTCGAGGAGCGCGAGCGGCGTGACGACGTTGCCTTTGGACTTCGACATCTTCTTGCGGTCGGGATCGAGCACCCAGCCGGAGATGGCGGCGTTGGTCCACGGCAGCGAGTCGTGCTCGAGGTGTGCACGCAGCACCGAGTCGAACAGCCACGTGCGGATGATGTCGTGCGCCTGCGGACGCAGATCCATCGGAAACGTGATCGTGAACAGCTCAGCATCGTCAGGCCAGCCGCAGATGATCTGGGGGGTCAGCGACGAGGTCGCCCACGTGTCCATCACGTCGGGATCGCCGACGAATCCGCCAGGCACGCCGCGCTGATCCGCGCGATAGCCGGTCGGCACGTCGGTCGAGGGATCCGACGGCAACTGATCCTCACGCGCGGGAATCGGGTGGTCGTAATCCGCCTGGCCGTTCGCCGTCAGCGGATACCACACCGGGAACGGCACGCCGAAGAACCGCTGACGGCTGACACACCAGTCACCGTTCAAGCCGTTGGCCCAGTTCTCGAAGCGCGTTTCCATGTATTCCGGATGCCACTTCAGCTCGCGGCCGCGCGCGATCAGCGCCTCGCGGAATTCGATCGTCTTGAAAAACCACTGCCGGCTCGTGATGATCTCGAGCGGCCGGTCGCCCTTCTCGAAAAACTTCACGGCGTGCGTGATCGGCCGCGGTTCACCGACCAGGTCGCCGCTCTCGCGCAGCTGCTCGACGATCTTGACGCGCGCCTTGGCCGCCGACAGACCCTTGAGGTCGGCGTAGTGGCGCTGCGCGCGGTCGGCGTCGATCGATTCCCACCCGGCCGCGCCCCACGAGACGTCCTTGAGTGCGCCGTCGGTCCGAATCACGGCGCGCACCGGCAGGCTCAGCTCGCGCCACCACGTGACGTCGGTGACGTCGCCGAACGTGCAGATCATCGCGATGCCGCTGCCTTTTTCAGGGTCCGCTAGCGTATGCGCCCGCACCGGCACGCGCACGCCGAACAGTGGCGTCTCGACCTCTTTTCCAAACAGCGCCTGATACCGCGCATCGTCTGGATGCGCGACAAGCGCGACGCAGGCGGGGATCAGCTCCGGACGGGTGGTGTCAATCTCGATGAACGCACTCGCAGAACTGAAGTTCTGCGCCACATCAGAGTTCTGCGCCACATCAGAGTTCTGCGCCGCTCCCGCAAGCTTGAACTTGATCCGGTGATACGCGCCCGGCATCTCGCGGTCTTCGAGCTCGGCTTGCGCAACGGCGGTCTTGAAGTCGATGTCCCACAGCGTGGGCGCCTCGACCTGATAGGCGAGACTGCGCTTCAGCAGCTTCAGGAACGCCAGTTGCGACACGCGCTGCGATCGTTTGCTGATCGTTGCGTAGGTCATCGACCAGTCCACCGACAGGCCGAGCGTTTTCCACAGCTGCTCGAAGATTTTTTCGTCCTCGGTCGTCAGCCGCGCGCAGAGCTCGATGAAATTCGGCCGCGAGACGGAGATCGGAGGCTTCGCCGGCGTCGCAGGCGGCGTGAACGACGGGTCGTACGGCAGCGACGGATCGCAGCGGACACCGTAATAGTTCTGCACGCGGCGCTCGGTGGGCAGCCCGTTGTCGTCCCACCCCATCGGATAGAACACCGCCTTGCCGCGCATGCGCTGGAAGCGGGCGATGAGGTCGGTGTGCGTGTACGAAAAGACGTGGCCGACGTGCAGCGATCCGCTGACGGTGGGCGGCGGTGTGTCGATCGAAAAGACGTCGGCGCGGCTGGCCGGGCGGGCAAACCGGTAGACGCCGGATTCCTCCCACCGGGGCATCCACTTCGCTTCGAGGCCTTCGAGGACCGGCTTGTCAGGAAACTGCAGGCGCGCGGGGTCGAGGCGCGTCAACGGCGACGACGACGACGATTCGGACATCAGGTGATCTTATTTGATCGAAGCCTTGATTCGCGCGATCTCGTCGCGGACCAGGCGATCCGCGATCTTCGAGGTCGTTTCGGCGACAGCTTCGCGGAAGACGACCGTATCGGACAGACGTTCCAGCACGCGGCGCGTGACGTCCTCGATGAGATCCTCGGTGACGACGGCGGCCTGGGGCGCAGCGGCTGGCCAGATGCCGACGGCAGATGGCGTGTCCGGATCGGCGTGCTCTGCCGCGAGGAGCGCCGCGAACGCGTCGGCCAGCGCAGGCAGCGGTGGCGGGTTCGGCAACGGCAGCTCGAGCGCCGGAGCGGCGGGCGCCAGCGGCGCGTGTGGCGCAACCGGCTCTGGTTCCGGCTCGGCAACGTGAGCCACCTCCTCTGCCGGTTCGGCCTCGTCTGCGACGACGTACTCGATCTCGGTGGCAAACGGCGGCGACGGGTGACGGGGCGCAAGCGAGGCGCCCGGTTCCGGCGGTGCAGACAACAGTGGATCCACCGGTGCAACGTCGGCGGGCGGCGCCGGCAAGTCCCACGGCTCCGCGTTGGCGCCTCCAGCCTTGTTCGTGCCAAACCAATCGATGTCGGTTTCGATCTCGAAGGGAACAAACGGCGCCGGCTCCCCAATCAGTTCCGCGGGAGGGGCGTTCTGCCCGGCGGGCGACGACAACGTCGAGAACGCGGCGTCGAGCCGATCGAAATAATCGTTGAGCTCGGTGCGCGGCGCGGGCCCGGTCGGCGAGGCGGCGAGCGGCGGATCGACAAACGGTGTCGCGGGACGCTGTGGCTCGAGGGACGGCGTCATCGGACGCCGCTGCTCGCTGCGCGGCGGCGCCCAGATGCTGTCCGACGCTGGCGGGACCGCGAGATCGGAGGCGGCGCTGTCGGCCCGCCACGCCCCGGGGCCCGGTGCGTCCGGACCGTGATGGCCTCGGGCCAGCAGTTCCTTGACGCGGCTGATCACCAGCTGCGGCTCGAACGGCTTCGCCAGCACGCCGTCGCAGCCGGCTTCGTTCGCGCGGGCCTGATCGACCGGCTCGAAGGCGCCCGTCAGCAGGACGACCGGAATGTGAGACAGCCGCGGTGACTGGCGGATGTACCGGGCCACCTCATAGCCGTTCCGGCCCGGCATCCCGATGTCGGCGAGAACGATGTCGGGCGGAGACGCCTCCATGCGTTCGATCGCCTGATCGCCGTCGCTGACGGCGACGACCGTCACGTCCTCGTCCGCGAACGTCAGCTCGATGACGCGCTGGATCGTGACGCTGTCGTCGGCCAGGAGGAGGGTGTACGGCACGTTCAGGGTTATCGGTATTTCGGACGTCAAACTTCAGACTTGAGACTTCAGACTTGAGACTTCCCGGCGCTTCAGACCCGGGTTCTGACGTTTTCGTTGATGAACGCGATGATGTCCTGCATAGGCGTACCCGGCAGGAAGATCCCCTTGACGCCGATCGCCTTCAGCTTGGGGATATCGACGTCCGGAATGATGCCCCCGATCACCACCAGCACATCGTCCAACCCCTTCTCTTTCAGGAGTTCCATCAGACGCGGGGCAATGTGGTTGTGGGCGCCGGACAGGATCGACAGCCCGATGCAGTCGGCGTCCTCCTGCAGCGCGGCGGACGCAATCATCTCGGGCGTCTGTCGGAGGCCCGTATAGATGACCTCCATGCCCGCGTCACGCAGCGCGCGCGCGATGACCTTGGCGCCGCGGTCATGGCCATCGAGACCGGGCTTGGCGATGACGACTCTTAGCTTTCTCATGTTGGGCTCAGGGCGACGGAACGAAGGGCTGAGGGCTCAAGGCTGAGGGCTCATCGAACCCTCTTCCGCCAGCCCTCCGCCCTAAGCCCTTAGCCCTATATGATTGGCACTTCCTCGTACTCGCCCCATACCTCGCGGAGCGCGTCGCACATCTCCCCCACTGTCGCGTAGGCGCGAACGGCGTCGAGAATCAGCGGCATCAGGTTCTGCGGCGTGCGTGCGGCGAACCGCAACGCGTCGAGCGATCGTGTGACCGCGTCGTGGCTGCGCGTCTTCCGAAGCGCCTCGAGCTTCGCGAGTTGGATCTCCGACGCCGACTCATCGATGTAGAGGATTTCGATCGGCGGATCATCCTGCTGCACGAACGCGTTGACGCCGACCATGATCTTCTCGCGGCGCTCGAACGCCTGCTGGAAGCGGTACGAGCTCTCGGCGATTTCCGTCTGCGGAAATCCGCGCTCGATCGCGTCCACCATCCCGCCCATGTTGTCGATCGTGGCGAAGTACGCCAACGCACCGTCTTCCATGTCCCTGGTCAGTTTCTCGACGAAGTACGAGCCGCCCAGAGGGTCGACCACGTTCGTCACACCGCTCTCGTGCGCGATGATCTGCTGCGTCCGCAGCGCAAGTGTGGCGGCCTCGGCGGTCGGCAGCGCGAGCGCCTCGTCGAGCGAGTTGGTGTGCAGCGAGTTCGTCCCGCCAAGCACGGCCGACAGCGCCTGCAACGCCGTGCGCACGACGTTGTTGTACGGCTGTTGCGCGGTGAGTGACACGCCGGCCGTCTGGCTGTGAAACCGCAGCTTCCACGACCGCTCGCTCTTCGCGCCGAAGCGATCGCGCATGGCTTCCGCCCAGATCTTGCGCGCGGCGCGATATTTCGCGATCTCCTCGAAGAAATCGCTGTGGGCGTTGAAGAAGAAGGACATCTGCGGCACGAACGCGTCGACGTCCAGCCCGGCATCGACGCCCCACTGCACGTACTCGAGACCGTCACGCAGCGTAAACGCCAGCTCCTGCAGCGCCGTCGATCCCGCTTCGCGAATGTGGTACCCGCTCACCGAGATCGTGTTCCACTTCGGGACTTCGGTGGCGCAGAACGCGAACACGTCGGTGATGAGCCGCATCGACGGCCGCGGAGGAAAAATGTATTCCTTCTGCGCGATGAATTCCTTCAGGATGTCGTTCTGAATCGTTCCGGAGATCTTCTTCCAGTCGGCGCCCTGTTTCTCGGCGACGACCAGATACATCGCGAAGATCATCGCCGCCGGCGAGTTGATCGTCATCGACGTCGTGATGTCGCCCAGGTGGATGCCGTCGAACAGCGTCTCCATGTCGGCGAGCGACATGATGCTGACGCCGCACTTCCCTACCTCGCCGAGCGACAGCTCATGGTCGGGGTCGCGGCCCATCAGCGTCGGAAGATCGAAGGCCACGCTCAGCCCGGTCCCACCGGCCTTGAGCAGCGTCTTGTATCGCGCGTTGGTATCTTCCGGTGTGCCGAACCCCGCAAACTGCCGCATCGTCCAGAGCTTGCCGCGGTAGCCGGTCGGGTGGATGCCGCGCGTGTACGGGAACACGCCGGGGTTGTTGACGTCGCGCGCGTAGTCGATGCCTTCGACGTCTTCCGCCGTGTAGAGGCGGTCGATAGGCCGGCCGGAAATGGTCGTGAAACTGGCGGCCCGCTCCGGGGACTTCTTCAGCGCCGGCTCGAGCGTCGTCTGCTCCCACCGCGCCTTGCCGCTCTCGGCCACCGTTTTCATACCACAGGCATTATACTTTCGACGAGGAGAGTGATGGCGGCCACCCACGGATCGATCTTCAACGCGATGCTCCAGGAATTCGACGGAGCCGCCCGTATTCTCAACCTCGAGCCGGGCATCTGGAAAATCCTCACCCATCCCAAACGCCAGATCATCGTCTCCTGCCCGATCCAGATGGACAACGGCGAGATCGAGGTCTTCACCGGCTACCGGGTGCAATACAACGTCACGCTTGGTCCGGCGAAGGGCGGCATTCGCTATCACCCCGGCGTCACGCTCGATGAAGTGACAGCGCTCGCCGCCTGGATGACCTGGAAGTGCGCGGTCGCACACATCCCGTTCGGCGGCGGCAAGGGCGGCGTCACCTGCGACCCGACGAAGATGTCGAAGCGCGAGATCGAAGCGCTGACGCGCCGCTACATCGCCGAGATCGTGGACGCCATCGGTCCGGAGAAGGACGTCCCGGCGCCCGACGTCAACACCGACGCGCAGATCATGGCGTGGGTCATGGACACCTACTCCATGCACGTCGGCCACACCTCGACGGCCGTCGTCACCGGCAAGCCGGTCGAGATGGGCGGCTCGCTCGGACGCCGCGAGGCGACCGGCCGCGGGGTGATGATCGCCGCGCGCGAATCGGCGCAACACGTCGGCTTCGACATCAAAGGCGCAAAGGTCGCGGTGCAGGGCTTCGGCAACGTCGGCTCGATTTCAGCGCAGTTGCTGGCCTCGGAAGTTGGGGCGACGATTGTCGCGGTCACCGACTGGAAGGGCGGCATCTTCAACGCCAAGGGGCTCGACATCCCCGCGCTGCTCGACTACGTGAAGCAGCACAAGACGGTCGACGGCTTCACCGGCGCCGAACCACTCTCCAACGCCGACCTCTTCACCCTCGACGTCGACATCCTGATTCCCGCCGCCCTCGAAAACCAGATCACGATCGAGAACGCGCCGGCGATCAAAGCGAAGGTCATCGTCGAAGGCGCGAACGGACCGACGACACCAGACGCGCACAAGTATCTGCACGAACACGGCGTCTTCGTCGTGCCAGACATCCTGGCCAACAGCTCGGGCGTCACCACGTCGTACTTCGAATGGGTGCAGGATCGCTACGGCTATTTCTGGACCGAGAAGGAAGTCAACGAGCGGCTCGAAGCAAAGATGTGCGAGGCGTTCAACGCGGTGCTGCAGACGGCGCTGAAGTACAAAGTCGACATGCGCATGGCCGCCTATATCGTCGCCATCGGACGCGTCGCCACCGTCACACGGATGCGCGGGATGTATGCGTGAAGAAGTCTGAAGTCTCAAGTCTGAAGTCTAGAATGTGACGCGGAAGGCGAGGCGCTCGGTCGCTTCGCGCCCACCGCTTGCAGCCGTCACCTCGATGGCGTATTCGCCCGGCGCCAGGCCGGCCAGGGGCAAATCGATCGCGTGGTTCTCTGTCGATGTGGACGCAACATCGAGCGCCCGCATCGTGTGCCCCAACTGATCCAGTAGTCTGGCGGAGACGGCCGGGAGCGCGCGGGCGTCACCGTACGCCGTAAATCGGATCAGCAGACGCTCGGTCCGGCTGAACTCACGGGACGCCACCGGCGCGGCAGTTCCGGCATCGAGCGCACGGAACTCGCGCGCGTTACGCGCGCGCAGCACTTCCAGTGATCCGACCGCGACCTCGCCTGTCAGATCGCGCACCGACAGCTCGCGCACGTCCTGATCGATGACGCTGGACGCCACGTCCTGAATCGACATGCGCACACGCAGGCGGCCCGGCGGCATGTCGAACACGACACGAATCGGTGTCGCCGGACGCTCGTCGATCGCCGCGGGACCGGTGGGTGCGACCGGGCCGTCGAACAGCACCGTGCCGTCGGAGGACCGCGCCTGGAACACGAGTGTGGACACGGCGCGGCGCACGCGATCGCCTGGTACGCGCGCAGCCGGCTCCCAGACAAACGTCACGCGCGTCCTGCCGGCATCACCGCGCGACATGCCAAACCAGGGCCGGATCAGCAGGCTGGCGTGCGGCGCCGGTTCGAGCGGGACGACGGGCTTCGGTTCGTTGGCCTTGGCGATCATCGCGGTCCGCAGAGCTTCGTCCGGCGACGCGGTCCAGTACCCTTTGCGCGCCCGCGCACGGACCCCGGCGCGTTTCACCCGCACCTGCAGTTCGCGAAACTTCCCATCGTCGGGATGCGGGGTCCGGAACGAGGCGAGATAGTACACACTGGAGTCGGCGACGATACGGCGCAGGCCGGGCTCGGCATCGGCGACGATTGCGCCGCCGTCGGTGTCTTCCGCGAGACGCCGCAGCCCTTCCACCGCCGGTTCATCGGCGACGGCTTCGCGCGGATCGAACGGGTACACGGCGACGTTCGACCGGTTGGCCGACCGGATGATCGTGTCGAGCGTCGGCAGATATTCCTGGCCGCGGCGATGGTCCGATCGGCCGATGCTTTCGGTCGCCACAATCAGGGTCTTGCGGCGATCGGTCAGGCTCCCCAGATGCACAGCGAGCGCATTGATGGCCGAGAGCACGACCTGTGTGCGCGCGGCGTCGATCCGCGACGGCATCCCGGCGATGTAGTCGCGCTCGTAGGCGTTCCGAGGCGCGTAGTCGTCCTTGCGGCCGTCGAAGCTCGCGATTGCGCGGCGCACCGCATCACGATCGCTGGTCAGCCGGATCGCGAGAATCGAATCGAGCGGCTTCATCACGACGATCAGGTCGCGCGGCGAGACGTCTCGATCGACGAAACGGCTCAGCACCTCGCGGACGCGCTCGGTCTCGGCGCCGCCAGCCACGTGATACTCGTCCAGAAAGATCGCAAACAGCCGCGCCTCGTCCTGACCGGCCGCCAGCCGCTCATCCGTGGCGGTCTGGATCACGCGCGGTGCGGCCTGCGATCCGCTGCTGGCCCGCACGAGGCGTGCGGATTCGAGCGGCAGCAGCGTGATGCCCTCTCGCAGCTCAAAGTCTGACGGCTTGAGGTCGGTGACAGGGCGGCCGTTCGCGTCAGTGACCGCGACGTCGATGGTCACGAGGCGCAGAATTGCAGATTGCGGATTGCGGACTGCGGATTGCGACGACGGGATTGCGGATTGCAGCGCAACCAGACATGCCGCGGCGACGAGGCGCATCGCGTCAGCCGGTGATGCGGAAAGCGACCAGTTCTGCGGCGTCGCCGTCCTGGTCGCCCATCTTGATTTGCAGCACGTACTCGCCGGGCGGCAGTCCGGCGAGCGGACAATCAATCTGCTGCTCGCCAGGCGTGGGCGCCGGCTCCGCCTTCAGCTCGCTCATCGGCTGACCTGCGCGGTTCAGCAAGTGCACGTTCAGCGCCGGCGTCATGCCGCCAGGTCCGTAGGTCGGCACACGGATCAGCAGATGTTCGATCCGGCTGAACTCACGGCCCGCGGCGGGCATGGCGTTGCCATCGGCCTTCAGTTGCTGGAATTCCCGTGCCGTGCGCGCGCGCAGGATCGACGCGGTGCCCAGCATCGGCTGCGCCGAGGTGAGGTCAGGCACGCTGAACTCGCGCGTCTCCGTGTCGAGCACCTGCGACGCCGCCCCCTCGACGGACACGCGCAGTTGCATCCGTCCCGGCTGCACGTCGAACGTGATACGCGACGGCGCGCGATTCGCAGCGGCGGCGGGCGCCGTGCCCGCTGCCGGTGCGGCGGATGCGGCGGCAACGTCGGGGACGCGGCCGCGGAAGTACGGCGAGCCATCAGGCGCGATCGCCGTCAGCGACACGCGGGCCGGTTCCTCGCGCAGACGGTCGCCCGGTAACTTCGGCAAAGGCTCCCAGACGAACGTGATGCGCGTCTTGCCGTTCTCGCCGCGCGACATCCCGACCCACGATCGCATGACGCTCGCGCTGGAGGGACGGGACACAGCGGCGCTGAGCGCGGCTTCGACCGGTTTGGTCAGCGCGGGTTTCTTCGGCGCCGTGGCCCGCTTGACCTCTTCCTGATTCAGCGCCCAGTACCCTTTGCGCGATCGCACCTGCACGCCGGGCCGTTTGACCCGCACCTTGATCTCGTGAAACTTGCCGTCAGACGGCGTCTGCAGCGAGTTGTAGCCGATCAGGTAGTACGCGCTCGAGTCGCGCGTGATCTGCTTCATGCCGGCGGCGATGTCGTTGCGGTTGACGATGGCGCGGCCGTCCGTGTTCTCGGCCAGTAGACGCAGCGTGTCCATCGTCGACTGCAGATACTTCGAGTCGGTCTGGAGGCCAACGCCTTCGTTGATGTCGAACTCGAAGCCCGGCAGCCCGCGCGGATCGACCGCGTAGATCGCCACGTTATTCCGGTTGGCGGTGTCGTAGACCTCGCGCAGGTCCGAGTCCATGTCGAGACCGGCCGTCCATTGAGCGCGATCCTCGTTGATGTTGTTCACGCCGGCCTGCGGGTCGCCCGCTGATGGATTGCCGAGGCCCGGCATCTGCGCGTCGGCGCTGCGCATCTGCGGCGGGAGGAGGCTCGTGTAGCCCTCGCTGACGAGAATCAGGGATTTGCGCCCTTCCTTCAGCGAGCCCATGTGAATGATCAGCGCCTTCAGCGCCGACAGCGACACTTGATTGCGAATCTTCTCAACCGTGTCGGCCGGATAGTGCGCGTAGGTCTCTTCGAACTGATTCTTCGCCTGGTATTCGTACTTGCGGCCGAGAAACTGACTGAGGCCGCGCGCCACCGCCGAATGGTTGCGCGTCATGCGGACGGACGCCGTCGCTTCGAGCGGATACATCAGGCCAACCATGTCGGACGGCCCGATCTGCGTCTCGATGAACTGCATCAATTGGCCGCGCACGGCCATGCTCGCGCCGCGGCGCACATGGTAGTCGTCCAGGAAGATCGCGAACAGACGGACGTCGTCTCGCGCGGCCTCGGATTCCTCGTCGTAGTCGTTGCGGATTTCCTTCGGTGGCTCCTTGATCGAATCCGTGCGTCCGCCGTCGAGTTTGATCAGCTTGAACGTGTCGATTTTCTGGGGCTTGCCGTCTTCGGAGACGTCGAAGTCGGCGGGCTGCAGATCGCCGACCGGGTTACCGTTCTTGTCGGAGATGATCACGTCGACGCGGACGTAGTTGATACCCGCGCGGAAGACAGGAGGCTGCGTCGCGGGATCCGCAGGCGGCGTTTGCGCCGGCTGCTGCCCGCCTTCGCGCGCCGCAGCATACACGCGCGCTTCGGCGAGGCCTCGCCATAGCCCGCGCTGGGAGCGGGCGGCGGCGGGGGCGGGATCCTTTGTCGCCAGGGCGAGCAGCAGTGCGGCGCCGGCAGCAACGAACGTGCGCATCCGCATACCCAATCCTAGCGCACCACCCGGAAGGCGATGTATTGCTGGGCCGCCTCGTCACCCGACCGCGCCGTGAACTCAATCACGTAGTCGGCAGGCCCCAGATTGCCGAGAGCCAGTCGCAGTTCGCAGGCGTCCGCGCCCGGCGTCACCGGGAGATCAGTCAACGGCTGCCCCCGGCCGTTCAGCAGGCGTCCAGAGACAGCCGGCGTCCGCTGCGTCTCGGCGCGGACCACGAGCGTGTCCGTGCGATGGAATTCGCGACGGCTGACGGGATCACCGACGACGCGTCCGCGCGCCACGGCGATCGTCGGCGCCGCCAGCAGCGGAGCGGGCGCCACGTCGGTAGGACGCGGCATGTTCACGCGGCGCCGGCCGTCGGATGGCTCGTCGGCGTCTGGCCGCAACGAGTCGGCGAGCCGATCAACGGCGGTCTGCACCGCCGCCGGCACGGGCGTGAGCACTGGCGCCGCCCCCGTGCTGTTTTCGCCGCGCGTGAATGCCCAGTATCCGGTGCGGGCGAAGACCGTGGCGCGAGGCCGCTTCACGCGCACGCTGACCTTGTGGAACTTGCCGTCATCGGGATGCGGCGACTCGTAGGCGATCAGGTAGTACGCGCGAGAATCGCGGATCACCTGACCGAGCGCCGCACTCAGATCATTCTTTTGGACGATGGCACGGCCGCCGGTCTCGAACGCGAGTGCCTCCATCGCGTCGCGAT
>JAYVMG010000082.1:0-5034 GCA_043759095.1 Acidobacteriota bacterium
GTCATCGCCTGGGTGACGGTGGTCGTCATGATCGTGCTGACGATCCTGATGGTCCTGACACAGCGATAACGAGCACGAGCAATCCCACCACGCTCGCCATCCACCCCAGGCTGATCATTTGCCCGAACAGCGCGATGCGCCGCTGGGTCTCGTCCAATGAGCGTCCAACGACGACGAACCCTGCCGGCGGGAGCGGCGGATCTTCTTGCGCGCGCCGGGAGCGTGGGTGTACAAGGAGGCGCATGCAGACCACCCACGCACTCATCGGCGCCTTCCTGGTGATCGCGGCGGCTTCGACCGTGTCCGCGCACCATTCGTTCGCGGCCGAATTCGACGTGAACAAGTCGGTGACGCTGACCGGATCGGTGACGAAGGTCGAATGGGGGAATCCTCACATCTGGGTCTACATGGATGTGAAGGACGATCATGGCGCCTTGCAGCCGTGGCAGTGCGAAGGCGGCGCGCCCAACACGCTGACGCGCGGCGGCTGGTCGAGAGACTCGTTGAAAATCAACGAGCCAATCACGATCTACGGCTACCTGGCGAAGGACGGCTCGAAGACGTGCAACCTGCGCGCGGTCACGCTTCCTGACGGCAGGACCGTGTTCGCCGGATCGTCCGCGCCCGACGCGCCAAAGAAATAGGACATCGCCGTGAAAAGACTTGTCGCGACGACACTGCTCGTGAGCCTCGCAGCGGCCGGCGCTGTTCGCGTACTCGCTGCCGGTCAGCAGGACTACCGGCCGCCGGTGGGACCGGCGCCCCGCACCGCGTCGGGCAAAGTGGATTTCAGCGGTGTCTGGGAAAAACCGTACGTGCCGGACATGTCCAAAGACGGTAAGGGACAAAAGGGCATCGGGGATCTGCCGTTCACGCCGTGGGGCGAGGGCGAGTGGAAGACCTACGACGCGGCGGAGGGCGACTACACCGGCGCCTGCCTCCCCTTCGGCATGACGCGCTCGATGAACACGCCCGAGCCGATGCAGTTCATGCAGAGCGACACGTACATCTCCTTCCTGTTCGAACAGAACTCCTGGTTCACGGTGGTCCCGATCGACGGCCGCGCACATCGCAACGGTATCGCAACCTGGTTCGGAGATTCGATCGGCCATTGGGAGGGCGACACGCTGGTCGTCGACACCGTCAACTTCAACGGCAAGACCCGCCTGGACACGATTGGCCATCCGCACAGCGATCAGCTGCACCTGACGCAGCGCTTTGCGCGGCCGGACCTCGGCCACATCACATACGAAGTGGCGGTCGACGATCCGAAAACCTTCACAAAGCCGTGGAAGAACGTGCGCACGCTGACACTGCGGCCCGACTGGGAAATGATGGAGTACTCCTGCGAGGAGAACAACAAGAGCCTCTGGGAGGGACGGATCAAGGTTCCAAAGTACAAACCCTAGACATTTGAGGATATCAGGATAGATCTTTAGATCTTCACCGTTCGGTCCGCACGTACTCGAAATTTATTGGCTGCTGGTTGATCCCGCGTCTCGGCGGCGCGATATAGTTCGCGAACTTCCCGGGCTCGTAGACCGGCGTGTCCATGATGCTCAGCAGGTACTCGGTGTCCTTCGCTGACGGCAGCCAGTCGTACTTCCGCGTCTCCCACTGCTCCGCGCTCAACGGCACGCCGTTGGGATCGAAATGGAAGCCGGCATACATCCCGATCCCACGGTGAAACTTGCGGTCCGGCAGCACCAGCCGATCCGACATGCCGTGCGATTCGAGGATCCGGTTCCATCGGATGACGCCTGCCGCGCAGTCGCCGACGTACCAGTCTCGCAGCACTTCGTTCATCGCGTTGCGCATCAGCACTTCCTTGGTCACGGCCTTGCCCTCTTCGAAGAACTCCATGTTGTAGTAGGCGTTCTTGACGATGTGCTCGTCGAAGGTGTCTTCTTTGGCGCGGCCCTTGAGGCCGTTGGCGAAATACGACGCGGCGTTACTCGACACTTCGCTGCCGTGCAGATCGAGGCTGAGACTGAACCACTGATTCAGGTGCTTCTGGATCGTCGCGATGTCGATGCCGCCGACTTTCCGCACGTCCTCGGAGAAGCCGGCCATTTTCATCAGTTGACAGGTGCGCTCGAGGATGCGCGCGATGCCCGTCTCGCCGACGAACATGTGATGCGCCTCTTCCGTGAGCATGAACTTGGTCGTGCGCGCCAGTGGGTCGAGCGAGCTCTCCGACAACGACATCAGCTGCGATTTGCCGTCGCGGTCGGTGAACATCGTGAACATGAAGAAGTCGAGCCAGTTGTCGATCGGCTCGTTGAAGGCTTCGAGGATGCGCGGCTTGTCGCGGTTGCCGCTCTGGCGCTCGAGTAATTCCTCCGCCTCGTCGCGGCCGTCACGGCCGAAGTACGAATGCAGCAGGTAGACCATCGCCCAGAGATGGCGGCCTTCTTCCACGTTCACCTGAAACAGGTTCCGCAGGTCGTACATGCTCGGGCAACGCTGGCCGAGCAACCGCTGCTGCTCGACGCTGGCCGGCTCGGTGTCGCCCTGCGTCACGATCAACCGCCGCAGCTGATTGCGGAACTCGCCCGGCACTTCCTGCCAGACGTCCTGCCCGTAGAAATCCCCAAAACCGATTTTGCGATCGTGCACCGGGTCGGCGAGGAAGATGCCCCACCGGTACTCCGGCAGCTTCACGTACTCGAAGTGCGCCCAGCCTTCCGGGTCGACGCTGATGGCGGTGCGGACGTAGACCTGGTGGTAGTCCTGAAAGCCCTGCGGGCCCATCTCCTTCCACCACTGGATATATTTCGGCTGCCAGTGCTCGAGCGCGCGCTGCAGACGCTTGTTGCCCGACAGGTTGACGTTATTCGGGATTTTTTCGGCGGAGATCATGGGTCAAGCTCTCCACCACGGTGGACACGGGGGACACGGAGGTCAATTCTTGTACGAATCGATCTGAACCTCTGTGTCCCCCGCGTCCTCCGTGGTTCATATTTACGTCCTCTTCCAATCGAACTCAGGCCGCCCCTGCTGCCCGTAGACCTTGAGCGCGCCCTTCTCGCCGACGGCATTCGGCCGCTGGAAGATCCAGTTCTGCCAGGCCGTCAGCCGACAGAAGATCTTGGTCTCCATCGTCTCTGGGCCCGCGAAGCGGAGGTTGGCTTCGAGACCGGTCATCGCATCCGGCGAAAACGCCGCGCGCGCTTCGACCGCCAGCCGCACTTCATCGTCCCAGTCGATCTCGTCCGGCGCGAACGTCACGAGTCCGGCCTCGTCTGCATCGGCGGCATTGAACGGGCTGTCGTGCGCCTGCAGCTCCGCGATCTTTTCGGGATCATCCAGGAAACGCGTCTGCAGCCGGGTCAGCCCGTTGCTCATCGTCAGGGGGCCGAAGTTCATCGGCGACAGCGCGATGACGTTCTTTTCGTCATCGTCGTGGAACATGTAGGAGCGATCGGCCGCGAGCGCAAGCTCGAACAGCGAGCCCGCGAAGGCGGAGCCGGTTTCGATGAACGCGAAGAACGTGCGTGACGTCAGGTCCACGCGCTTCAGCGCGCGCTTCATGAAATGGATGATCTCGCGCACGGCCCAGTGCGACTGGTGGGCGAGCAATGTCTTGTCGACGGCGATCACGGCTGCGCCGTCTCCTCTGGTGCGAATCACGACCGTGCCGATCTCCGGTTCGTTCACGCGCAACCGCAGCAGCGCATCGTCCAGCTCGCGGAATGCGCGCAGGGCCCAGAACTGATCGCCGGCCTTCAGGATCTCCTCAGGCGTCGTCGGCTGCGGCCCGGTCGGCGCCTGAATGGTGAGATCCGCCGTGCGCTTCTCACGATTCAGAGTGATGGCCACCGCCGAGTAGGTGAGCGACGATTCGGTGACCGCGGGATTGAGCGGGTTGAGAATGATGCCGGGACCGCTCGCCGGTCGATCGGAGGACGCCGCCAGCGCGTGCGCGCGCTTCTGCACGGCGTCCTTGAACTGGCTGGTCGGGGACACCGCGTCGACCAGCTTCCATTCGACCGCGCGCTTCCCCTTGACCCCTTCGACCAGCGTGCTGAAAAAATCAGCGCGGTCACGGCGCACGTGCCGCTTGTCCACGAGACGCGTGAGGCCCCCGGTGCCTGGCAGCACGGCGAGCAGTGGCGCCTCCGGCAGACTCACCGCGGAATTGCCGTCGTCCACGAGCAGGATGTCGTCGCAGGCCAGGGCGAGCTCGTAGCCGCCGCCGGCGCAGATGCCGTTGAGCGCGGCGAGAAACTTCAATCCGGAATGCAGGCTCGCATCTTCCATGGCCAGGCGGGTCTCGTTCGTGAACTTGCAGAAGTTCACCTTGGCGACGTGCGACGAGCCGCGCAGCATCATGATGTTCGCGCCCGCGCAGAAGATGCGCTCCTTCAGCGACGACACAATGACCGTGCGAACCTCGGGATGCTCGAAGCGCAAGCGCTGGACGGCGTCGGCGAGTTCGATGTCGACGGCCAGGTCGTACGAGTTGAGCTTCAGCTTGTAGTCCTGGGAGAGTCCCGCGTCCTCGCGCACGTCCATCGAGAGCGTGGCAATCGGGCCGTCGAATGTCAGTTTCCAGTGTTTGTAGGAATCGGGGTGGGTGTCAAAAGTGATCATTGAAATTGAACGCTCGTTCAAACTACTTTAGAGCTGTGGCAACCAGCGAGTCAACAGGATCCCTGCACCCGCCGGCCGTGAAGCGTGCCAGGCGGCGGCCGGCGCGTCCGCGGAACGCCGACCCGCTGGCGCCGACGCGCGTCGATATCCTGACCAGCGCCGCCAAAGCCTTCCGCCGGCTCGGCTACCACGGCGCCACGGTCGAGCAGATCGCGGCGGCGCTGCAGATGAAGAAGGGCAACCTCTACTACTACTTCAAGAACAAGGAAGAGATTCTCTTCGCGTGTCATCAGTATTCGCTCGACCGGCTCCTGCGACTGCTCGAGGACATCGAACAGGACGCGGCGGCGCCAGACGCGAAGCTGCGGCGGCTGATCGTCGCCTTCGTGCATACGATCCTCGACGAACTGCACGGCACGGCGCTGTTCCTGGATCTCG
>JAYVMG010000083.1:0-5034 GCA_043759095.1 Acidobacteriota bacterium
CGCGCAGTTGTGGTTCGGCCCGCTGTCGCGCGCCGCGGCCCGGTGGCTGACCGCCGGCTGGATCGTCCTCGTCCTCGGTCACTACGCCGACGTCACGACGCCGGCGCTCTACGGCCGCGACATCAACCTCTACTGGGATGTGCGCTACATGCCGGACGTCGCCGCCATGATTGCCCACGCGGCGCCCCTGTGGCTGATTGTCTGCGTCACGGCGGCGATCGCGCTGGCCCTCGCGCTTCTTTACGTCGTGTTTCGCTGGGCCATTCGTCGCGTTGCCAGCGCGGCGTTCGATGCGAAGGAGCGCGCTCCGATCTTCATGGCGGGCGTGATGATTGTCGCCCTCTTCACGGCGCAGCAATTCGGCAAACACTTCGATGCGGAGCCGACGTTCGCGACGCCGGTCGTGCAGACCTACGCGCGGCAGGCGCGCCTGATCGCCGGGGCGCTCGGCGCGTCGAAGACGCTGCCGACAAGCCCGCCGATGAACGCCGACCTGGCGATCGTGCAGGGAACAGACGTCTTCCTCGTCTTCATGGAATCGTACGGCGCAATCGCGTACGAACGCGCGGACATGGCGCCGCAGCTTGCTGCCGCGCGCGCGGACTTCGACGCCGCCATCCGCGGCACTGGCCGCGACGTGGTGTCCGCGTTCGTGGAGTCGCCGACCTTCGGCGGATCGTCGTGGCTTGCGCACATCAGCCTGATGTCGGGCGTGGAGGTCCGCGACCCGGAGACCAACGCGCGATTGATGACGGAAAAGCGCGAGACGGTGGCAACCACCTTCAAGCGGCGCGGCTACCGCACTGTCGCGCTGATGCCCGGGCTTCGACACGCGTGGCCGGAAGGCGCGTTCTACGGCTTCGACGACATCTACGGTGCGTCACGCCTCGATTACGGCGGTCCCGAGTTCGGCTGGTTCGCGATCCCGGATCAATTTTCGCTCGCGAAACTCGACGCGTTGGAAATCAGCCAGGCGTCGCGCCCGCCGCTGTTCGTGTTCTTTCCCACGATCAGCACGCACTTCCCGTTTATCCCAACGCCACCGTACCAGCCGGACTGGACGCGGATCTTCGACGCGCACCCCTACGACGGTCCGGCGATCGTGCGCGCCTACGCGCAGCAGCCGGACTGGACGCACTTCGCTCCCGGCTACGTGAACGCGATTTCCTACGATTACGCGACGCTCGCCGGATATCTACGTCAGCGCGCGGGGCACGACCTGGTGATGATCCTGCTTGGCGATCACGAGCCGGCAGCGGCGGTGAGCGGCGAGGGTGCGTCGTGGGACGTGCCGATCCACGTGATCGCCACGCGGCCGGAAATCCTGGATCGCCTGAAGGCTCGCGGCTTCCGCGCCGGCCTCACGCCCGGGCGGCCGTCCCTCGGACACATGCACACGCTGTTGCCAATCCTGCTGGACGCGTTCAGCGGCCGGCCGTAGCGCGACCAATTCTGATCGCTTCATCCGCTGTGCTCGACCGGCGAAATCTGCAGCGCTCCGTTCAACCAGAAATTCGCGACGTCGCCCGTGAACGCCTCCGACCCGTCGTGCAGCGCGCGCAGGTGCTCGAGTTCACGGTCACGGCCAATGGCTGTGGCGAACTGCTGAAAGACCCAGACCGCCGACATCCTGATCGCCGACTCGAGCGTCTGGTCGCGGCGCCGTTGAGAGGCGCGATCACCACACATTCACCGACGCCGACCGCCGGCGCGGCCAGCGTGACGAGCGAGAGCGCGAGAATGGGGATCAGCATCGCCGCCGCTCAATTCCGCTTCCGCGCGCGCAGCGTCACACGGTAATTGTTCTCGCCGTTCAAGTTGATCAGCGCGACGAACGTCCGCCCCTCGTAGGCGCCGATGGTCCCGGACTGCGAGAGCGCGGACACGTCCCACCCGGCAGGCAGGATCACCGTGTTGCGCAGGCCGTACACCATCCGGTCGAACACGAACTCATCCTTCGCCACGGTGTAGGCCGGATCGCGAAACGATCCCGTGATTTTGATGTGCGCGCTCTGCCGGTCGTCGGCGATCGGCGCCTCGAGCTTCACGACGGTCGCCGCGCCATCCTTCGACGTCGAGAACGCCTTGCCGGTGTCGAGATCGATCACTTTCAGATCCTGCAGCGGCAGGTTCGCCAGCGTGTCCAGCCGCGCCGTCGATCCTTTCCGGTAATCGCTGTAGGTCTGCTCCACTTTCACGCGCCCGGCTTCCGGCGCCTCCAGGTCGTACAGCGTCTTCACATCGTCGAAGAACATGTCGGTGTCGTTGCGCGGCTGAAACGTCGCCGTGGTTTTGCGCGCGTGGATCGTCACCGGATTGCTCTGGCCGCTGGGGTTGGCAAACGACAGTTTCAATTGACCGCTGGCGGTGGTCGTCAGCTGCGCGGCAACGTTGGACGAGGTGAACGCAAAGCCTTTCGGCAGGAGCACGCCCAGACGATAACCGCTCAGGCTGCGCACCCAGACGACGTCCTCGCCGTGCATCATGTAGGTGCGCGGATCTTTGTACGTCTTGTAGATCAGCACGCGGCCGACGCCGCCTTGCGGCACCGGGATGGGCAGCTTCGCGTGGATGGCGTGATTCTCGGGATCGTTGCCTTCCTGCTGATAGGTGAAGGTCAGCGGCTTGCCGCTGCGCGGATCGTAGACTTCGACGCCCGATCCTTCGCTGCCGCCGCGCGTCGCGTTGACCAGTTCGGTCGCGCCGACTCTGGTCTCCTCGGGCAGAAACCTGATCCGGAACTCTTCGCTGCCCGGCTTGAGGATTTCGTATTCGGTGTAGGCGTCCTGCGAGAACAGCCGCGTCACGGGCGGCGTCGGCCGCAGCGAGCCGTCAGGGTTCGCGCCGCCGGGAAAAGGACTGTCGGCGCGGCCGCGCTGCTGCGCGACGATCAGCGCCGGGAGACTCGCCGCCAGCGCGACGGTCAGGACGATGCGAAAGCGTGGGGTGATCATGCGGCAGTGTAGCGCGATCGCAAGGCTAAAGCCTCGCCACCTGATGCTCCCGAAGTGGCGCATGACTTCAGCCTTGCAGGGCGGCCAGCGCGGGAATCAGCTCGGACCCTGTGGGCCGCGAGCGCGCCGCTGACGCGCGTCCAGTTGGGGTTGACCAGGACGCCGCCCGCGTCGAGGAACACGGTTTGAATCCGCACCGCTTCAGCTTACACTTGTCACTGCAATGAACGAACGCAGAGCGCTTGTCCTGGTCCTCGCCGTCGGCGGCATTCTCGTCACGTGGGGCGCAGCGCGCTACGTGCGTCAGGCGGAACAGCGCGGGTCCGGCGTCGCGCACGCCAACGCGGCAGAGCCCGACACCGCCGGCGCCGACGCCGAACGGGTTACGCTCCGCTTTTTCCGCGAGCCGAAGCCGGTACCGTCGTTCGCCATCCGCGATATCGACGGCCGCGAGATCTCCACGACGTCGCTGCGCGGCAAGGTCGTGATCCTCAACTTCTGGGCGACCTGGTGCGGTCCGTGCCGCGCGGAAGTCCCTGATCTCGTCGCGCTGCAGGAGAAGTACAAGGACACGCTGCAGGTCATCGGCATCTCCGAGGACGAAACGGGCGTGGACGGCGTGCGGCGCTGGGCGACGGAGCACAACGTCAACTACCCGATCGTGATGACGACGCCGGCGATCGAGAAAATGTTTCCCGGCATCGGCGCGCTGCCGACCTCGTTCATCGTCGATCGCGAGTTGCGCATCGCGACCAAGCACGTCGGGATGCTCAACGCGCGCACGACCGAGTACGAAACGCGCCATCTCGCAGGGCTTCCCGTGAATGCCGCCATCGAGGAAGCGGATCAGGTCCAGGGGTTGAAGCTGGACAACGGCGCGCAAGCGATGACGATCCCCGGCGTGGACCTCGCAGCGCTGCCGGTCGCGAAACGGCTGGAGGCGCTGCAGAAACTGAACGCGCAGTCATGCACCTGCGGCTGTGACCTGACGGTCGCGCGCTGCCGCGTGGACGACCCGACGTGCAGCGTCAGCCTCCCGATCGCCCAGCAAATCGTCAAGCAAATCGCCGCCGCGAAATGAACCGAGCCGGCCTCGCCGTCGCCGCCGCCCTTCTCACCTGGTGCTCGATCGCTGTCTGGGCACAAACACCAGCCAACCGCAGTCAACCTCCATCACCGAGCCAGCCGGCGGTCCGGGGTCAGACTTCGGCAGTCATCGCGACGAAATCTGACCCCGAGTACGTCGGATCCGCCGCATGCCAGAGTTGCCATGCGCCAATCTACACCCGTTGGTCGAAGACACGTATGGCCAACGTCGTCGTCGATCCGAAAGTGCATCCTGAGGCGATCATCCCCGACCTGAGCAAGGCCGATCCGCTGGTGACGTTCACGAAAGACGACATCGCGTTCACGTACGGCAGCAAGTGGAAGCAGCGGTACTTCACGCGCGTCGGTGACGATTACTTCCCGCTCGGCGCGCAGTGGGACGTCTCGCACAAGCGCTGGGCGCGATATTTCGTGGCCGACAACACCGATTGGTGGGCGCCGCACTATCCCGCCGACAACGCGAAGCGTCCGACCGGTCCGCTGTGCGACGGCTGCCACTCGGTGCATTACGACGTGAAGACGAAACAGGTCGCCGAATGGAACGTCGGCTGCGAAAAATGCCACGGGCCCGGCCGCGAGCACGCCGCGAGCCCGGCGCGAGCCAACATCTTCAACCCGGCCCGCGCTGACGCCGTGCATGCCAACGACACCTGCATCCAGTGCCACTCGCAGGGGCAGCCCCTCAAGAACCCGATCGAAGGCCGGTACTACGACTGGCCGGTCGGCTTCCGCGTCGGCCTGAACCTCAGTGAATTCTGGAAGCTCGAGGAGTCCGAGCCCGGCAAGACGACGTTCACGCATTTCGCCGACGGGCAGGCGCACAAGAACCGGATGCAGGGCAACGATTTCGTGCAGAGCCTGATGTATCAGCGCGGCGTGACGTGCGCGAGTTGCCACGACGTGCACGGCACGGAGCACAACGCAGACTTGCGCCGCCCCGCGGCGACGATGTGCCTGCAGTGCCACAGCGCGG
>JAYVMG010000084.1:0-5031 GCA_043759095.1 Acidobacteriota bacterium
AGGCGCCGGGGCCGCGCGGGTCGCCGCACGATCCGCAGGCGCTGATCGGTCGATCCCAGTTCCCCGACGATTTGGCCGGCGTACTCGACTGCGCCGCGAACACCGACATCAGCTTCTGGAGTTCCGCGCCCTTGCAGGACGGGCACGCGGGCGACTGGCCGTCGCGGGTCAGATACTCGAAGCGATGACCGCAGCCGCGGCATTCGTATTCGAAAAGAGGCATGGGGTATTCTAACGCCCTTGCCGCAGATTGCTGCTGCCGATCGCCGTATCGCGCTGCGTGTGGCGCTGGGCGCGCTGGGGTTCCGGGTGCTCTCCGCGTTCCTCGCGCTGTGCGCCAACATCGCGTTCCCGCTCCGCCAACGCGAGCAGTTCACCGTGTTCGGCGCCACGAGCCCGTTGTGGGACACCTTCGCGCGCTACGACAGCGGTTATTTCGAAGGCATCGCGTGGAGCGGCTACGCGCCGGCCGCTGGCGGCCGCAGCAACATCGCGTACTTCCCGGTGTATCCGATGCTGATCCGGTTCTTCGGCGGCCTGTTCGAACGGCATCACGCGATCTTCTACATCGCCGGGATCGCCATCAGTTGGACCTGCTTCGTCCTGGCGATGGTCGCGCTGTATTACCTCGCGCGACTCGATCTGCCGCGCCGCCTCGCGCAACGGGCCGTCCTGCTGACGATGGTGTTTCCGTTCGCGTTCTTTTTCGGCGTCGCGTACAGCGAAAGCACGTACCTCCTGTTTGCCGTACTCACGTTCTACTGTTTCCGGACGCGCTACTGGCTGATCGGCGGGCTCTGCGGCGCGGTGGCGACGGCGACGCGCGTGCCCGGGATCATGATGATGCCTGCGCTCGCCTGGATCGCGTGGCAGTACGCGGAGCCGACGCGACGCGATCGCGGTACCGCAGCGGTCGGACTCGCGCTTGCCGCCAGCGGCTTCGGGGCGTACTGCTGGTTCATCTACCGCCTGACGGGCAACCCCTTTGAGTGGGCGGCGACGCTGCAGCGGTGGGGGTACTATCCGGGCGGATCGCCGTGGATGGCGCCGATCACCTTGGTGCGCCAACTCGTGACGCATCCGTATCTGTACCTCACCACGCAACCGATGGCGCTGTACGACACGCTATACGGCGTGACCGGCATCCTCTTCATTGTCGCCGTGCCGTTCGTCTGGCGGCGCCTTGGCATCGGGTACGCGCTCTTCATGCTGCTGAACCTGTGGCTGCCGCTGTCATCGGGCGTGTTCGAAGGGATGGGGCGGTACTGCTCGGTGCTGTTTCCGGCGTTTATCTGGCTCGCGTCAATCCGATCGCGATCGTTCGCGACCGCGCTCCTCGTCGTGTTCGCACTGTTCTACACGCTCGGCCTCTCGCTGTTCACCGGGATTCATCCGCTGTTCTAAAAAAGGGCTCAGGGCTCAGCGCTCAGGGCTGAAGGAGCTATCTGCGCTGCGTCGGGGTCTAATCGTTCCATGCGAACTCGGACATGCCTGCTCGTCTGTGTTCTCGGCAGTTCGGCGAGCGCGCGAGAGAAATCCTCACGCGACTGGGCAAATGAGGGTCTCGCTCAGCCCTTAGCCATCAGCCCTAAGCCCTGAGCCCTCCTGGAGCCCCGCGTCCTGTATACTGAGCGGATGTCTTTGTCAGTAGAAAAGCCTTCCTCCAACCCCGGCAAGGCGGACGTCGCCAACCCGCTGCGCCGTAACGTCGCCATCATCGCGCACGTCGACCACGGCAAGACCACCCTCGTCGACGCCTTGCTGCACCAGAGCGGCGTGTTCCGGGCCAACGAGCGCGTGGCCGAACGCGCGATGGACAGCAACGAGCTCGAGCGCGAGCGCGGGATTACGATCATGGCGAAGAACACCGCGGTTCACTACCACGACGTCCTGATCAACATCGTCGACACGCCGGGCCACGCCGATTTCGGCGGTGAAGTCGAGCGGACGCTGTCGATGGTGGACGGCGTGATGCTGCTCGTGGATGCGTCGGAAGGCCCGCTGCCGCAAACGCGGTTCGTGCTGCGCAAGGCGCTCGAGCGCCGGCTGACGCCGATCGTCGTCATCAACAAGATCGACCGGCCTGACGCGCGGATCTCCGAAGTGCTGAACGAGGTCTACGACCTGTTCATCGACCTCGACGCCAACGAAGATCAGCTCGACTTTCCGGTGCTCTACACCAACGCGCGCATCGGCACGGCGAGCATGGACGCGGACGTCCCCGGCGAGGATCTGCGTCCGCTGTTCGACGCGGTCGTCAAGCACGTGCCGCCGCCGCGCGGCAACCCGGACGCACCGCTGCAGCTGCTGGTCGCGAACCTCGATGCGAGCGACTACCTGGGCCGCATTGCCATCGGACGTATTTTCAACGGCAGGGTGAAGATCGGCGACGCGGTCGCCGTGGTCAAGTTGAGCACCGCGATCCAGCACACGAAAGTCACCAAACTCTTCGCGTTTGACGGGCTGAAGCGTGTGGACATTCTGGAAGCCGCGGCGGGCGACATTGTCTGCCTGGCGGGCATCGAGGACATCACGATCGGCGAAACGATCACCGACATGGAGCACATGATTGCGATTCCGCCGATCGCGATCGACGAGCCGACCGTGCACATGATCTTCGGCGTCAACACGTCGCCGGTGGCCGGCCGTGAAGGGCAGTACGTCACGTCGCGCCAGCTCAAGGACCGCCTCGACAAGGAATTGCTCGGCAACGTCTCGATCCGCATGGAGCCGACCGAGACGCCGGAGCAGATCAAGGTCGTCGGCCGCGGCGAGCTGCAGCTGTCGATTCTGATCGAGATGATGCGCCGCGAGGGATTCGAGTTGCAGGTATCCCGTCCGGACATTGTCACCAAGGAGATCGGCGGGAAAGTCGTCGAGCCGGTCGAGGAGCTGATCATCGACGTGCCAGAGGATCACCAGGGCATCGTCATTGCGCAGGTCGGCGAGCGCAAGGGCGTGATGACCAAGATGGTGAACAACGGCAGCGGCCGTGTGCGCCTCGAGTTCCGGATTCCGGCGCGCGGGCTGATCGGCTTTCGGTCGCAGTTCATGACCGACACCAAGGGGACCGGCATCATGAACCACATCTTCTCGAGCTGGGAGCCGTGGCACGGCGCGATCGCGTCGCGCGCCAACGGCGCGCTGGTGGCGGATCGTTCAGGTGTCGCGACGTCGTACGCGATCTTCAACCTGCAGGAGCGCGGCGAAATCTTCATCGAGCCCGGCATCAACGTCTACGAAGGGATGCTGATCGGCGAGAACTCGCGGACCGCCGACATGGACGTCAACGTCTGCAAGGAAAAGAAGCAGACGAACATGCGCGCCTCGTCCGCGGACGAAGCGATCCGCCTCATCCCGCCACGCAAGCTCGGCCTCGAGCAGGCGATCGAGTTCATCAACGACGATGAGCTGGTCGAGGTGACACCGACGGCCATCCGCCTGCGCAAACGGATCCTGTCGGCGAACCAGAGACCGAAGCAGGCCAAGGAATAAGAAGGGCTCAGGGCTCAGGGCTTAAGGCTTAGGGCGAAGGGCTTAGACGATATGTCGGTCTTTCAACGACGCACATCCGGTTCCGTGGTCTGCCCGTCGTGCGGGTCGCTGGTCGGCGTGCGCGACGACAAGTGCTACTCGTGCGGGCGCGTCAATCCCGGGCTGTGGGGATTCGGCCCGATGCTGCGCAACCTCGGCGCCGAGTTCAGCTTCGGCACGATCGTCATCGGCGCGTGCGTCACGATGTACGTGATCACGCTGCTGATGTCGGGAAGCGCGGCCTTCCAGACGGGCAACATCATGTCGATGTTTGGCCCGACTACGCCGGTGCTGTTCCTCTTCGGCGCGAGCGGCGCGATTCCCGTCTTCACGTTCAACCGCTGGTGGACGGTGTTGAGCGCCGGCTGGCTTCACGCCGGCCTGCTCCACATCTTCATGAACATGTACTGGGTCCGGCAGATGGGGCCCGCGATGACCGATATCCTCGGGCCGGCTCGGACCGTGATCATCTACACCGTCGGCGGCGTCGCGGGGTTTGCGCTGAGTTCCTTCGCGGGGGCGTTTCTGCCCGCGATCCCGTTCCTGCACGGCGCCGGCTTCACCGTCGGCGCGTCAGCGTCGGTCTTCGGATTGATTGGCGCGCTCTATCACTACGGCCGCACGTCCAGCAGCATCGCCAAGCAGATGGCGCAACAGATCGTGATTCAGGCAGTGCTGTTCGGCCTGATCATGGGGAACTCGGGGATCGACAACTTCGCGCACCTGGGCGGCTTCGCCGGCGGCTACTTCACGTCGGCTTTCCTCAATCCCCAGACGCGCGAGCGCGGTGATCACATGCTGATTGCGGTCGGCTGCCTCGTCGCGACGGTGCTCTCGATCGCCGCGTCCGTGCTGACGGGTTTGTCGCTCTTCCGCTGAGTTCTCAGTTCTTACTTCTCAGTTCTTACTTCCCTTTGAGGGTAAGCTCCTCGTCGATAATTTTCTTGAACGCCTCGAACGGCTGGGCGCCGCTGAGCATCCGGCCGTTGATGAAGAAGGCCGGCGTCCCGTTGACGCCCGCATTTTCGCCGGCCTTCAGGTCGGCATCGATCTCCGCCTTCAGCTTGTGCGTGTCCACGCAGCCGTTGAACTGCGCGGCGTTCAATCCCAGACCGGCCGCGTGCTGCTTGAGATCCGCATCGCTCAGCTTCGACGGGTTGGCGAACAGCAGGTCATGATACGGCCAGAACTTACCCTGCTCGCCGGCGCACGCCGCGGCTTCCGCCGCCGGACGCGCGAACGGGTGATTGGGGAGCGGGTAGTGCCGGTAGACGAAGCGGATGCGGTTGCCGTAGGTGTCCAGGACCTGCCGCACGGTGGGATCTGCGCGAAGGCAGTACGGGCACTGGAAGTCCGAGAACTCGATGATCTCGATCGGTGCGCTGATCGATCCCTTTGACGGGCTGTTGGCGGCCGAGACGTGCTGGCGTGGCGGATCGAGCATCACCACGACCGCGGTCCTGGCTTTCAACCCGTCGACGTACTGTTCGCGGATGC
>JAYVMG010000085.1:0-5027 GCA_043759095.1 Acidobacteriota bacterium
GAAGTGCTCGCGATCTCGAAGTCGGGAGAAATGGCCCTGCTGCTCAACGTGCGCGTCCTGTCGAACTGGATGCAGACAGGCACGCTGGCGCGCGCCCCGCTCGGCGGCGGCGCGCCTCGCGAAGTGCTGCGCGACATCGGCGATGCCGAATGGTCACCAGACGGTCAGCAGTTGGTCGTCACGCGGTTTCTCCCCGCCCAACGGCACTGGCGTCTGGAATACCCCGTCGGCGCCGTGATCTATGAAACCGACATGTGGATCGAGCGGCCCCGCCTCTCGCGCGACGGCTCGAAGATCCTGCTGCTCGAGCATCCGATCAACGGCGATAGCCGCGGCAAGGCGATCGTCGTCACGCTCAAGGGCGAGCGAACGGTCCTGACGCCGGAGTATCCGAGCATCGGCGGGATCTCGTGGAGCCCTGCTGGCGACGAGGCCTGGTTCACGGCCAGCGTGGCCGGCAACCGGAACGATTTGCTGGCGGTGCGTCCCGGGGGATCGGTCCGCCAGGTGTCGCCGGCGCCCGCGTCCGTCACGATCGAAGACGTGCGGTCCGACGGCCGTCTGCTCCTGCAGACAGCGTCCACCAAGGCCCGCATGCTCGTGAAAACGCCGGGCGACGCAGCCGAGCGGGATCTCAGCTGGTTCGACTATCCGCTCCTCCGCGACATCTCCGCTGACGGCAGCACGATCCTCTTCGACGAAGAGGGTGAAGGCGGCGGGCCCAACTACAGCGTCTTCGTCCGCAAGACGGACGGCACGCCGGCCGTGCGCATCGGCGAGGGTTATGCGCTGCGGTTGTCGCCCGACCTCCAATCGGCGCTCACCGGCGAACCGTCGGCGACCAACGCGTTCACCATCACGCCGGTTGGACCGGGCGATCCCCGCAAGTTCACGATTCCCCTCCAATCTGTCAACTTCGGACGGTGGTTTCCGGACGGCAAGCGTCTCGTGTTCCTGGGCAGCGAGCCCGGACATGGCCGACGCTCGTATGAGTACACGATCGCGTCCGACAAGCTGCGCCCGATCACGCCCGAAGGCGTCACCGGCGCTCTCGTCTCGCCGGACGGGCGCTCCCTCGTGGTGACGACGACAGACGGTAAGCGAAAGGTGTGGCCGCTCGACGGCGGCGAGCCGCGCGAGTTGGCAGGGTTGCTCGCACAGGACGGAGTCGCGGCCTGGTCCGCGGACAGCCGCTCGCTGTGGGTTTCCGCGCCTGTCGAAGGTCGCGGCCGCGACCTGGCGCGGCTCGACCTCGCGACCGGCCGGCGCGAACGCCTGCTGACGTTCGGGCCCTCCGATCCCGCGGGCGTGCGCGGCGTCGGCCCCCCGCAGGTGTCGGCCGACGGGCGCACGTACGCGTACCGCTACAGCCAGCTGCTGTCCGACCTCTTTCTCGCCAACGGGCTCAAGTAGCTGCGGCGGCGCGGGCCTTATAATCAGCCGCGTGTCCATCACACCCGGCACACGCAGCGTGACGCCATGACGCGCCTGACCTTCGGCGGAACCAACAACCGCCCGACCTGGAGCCCGGATGGCCGCTACGTCGTGATTCCCGCGAGACCAGCCGATACCGCCCCCGATGCCGAGCGCGTTCAGGTCGCCCTCTTGCGCGCGGCTCCCGTGGCTCGACGTCTTCATATTGCGATGGCCCTGTCGGCCACGATCATCGGGGCGGCGCGGCGCGCGCTGGCGCGTGCGCAACCGCAGGCCTCGCCGCGTGAGCTCGACTTGCGGTTCGTCGAGTTGCACTACGGGACTGCCTTGGTGGCAGACCTTCGCGCTGACCTGGACCGCCGGGACGCGACGCCTCGGCCTGGCGCATGACCGAATCAGACCTTGTTGCGGCGCTTCTCCCCGTGGCCGGCGCGTTCGACGCCCTGGGCGTTCGCTACTACCTCGGTGGTTCGGTCGCCAGTTCGGCGCACGGGATTGCCCGCGCGAGTCTCGACGCCGATATCGTGGCCGCGCTCGAACCGGATCACGTGGACCCGCTCGTCGGCCATCTCGCGTCGGCGTACTACATCCCCGAGGATCGTTTGCGGGCGGCCGTTGCGGCACGGTCCTCGTGCAACCTCATTCACCTGGCGACGATGTTCAAGATCGATGTCTTCGTGTCAAAGGGCCGGCCGTTCGATCGGCAGGCTGCGGAGCGGGCGCGGCCTCAGGCGATCGATGAAGCCCCGGATGCGCCGCAGTTTCCGATGGCCTCACCGGAAGACACGGTGCTGGCGAAGCTCGAGTGGTTCCGCCTCGGCGGCGAGACGTCCGAGCGCCAATGGTGGGACGTCGTCGGCATTTTGAGAGTGTCGGAAGATGCCGACCGCGCGTATCTCCGGCACTGGGCCGCGGCGTTGAGCGTGGCGGATCTTCTCGATCGGGCGCTGGCCGACGCCGCCTCGTAAATCTCAGAACTACAACCAGGAGCAGATGATGAAGACAATGATGCGCACGTTCGGAATCGGTCTCACGATCGCTCTCGCCGGCGGCTCGTATCTCGCGTTGGCGCAGCAGCCGCCCGCTGCCCCGCCGCAGCCGATGTCGTTCTTCATCACCAGCGCGGGCTCAGGTAAAGGCGCGGACCTCGGCGGGATCGCTGGCGCCGATCGCATCTGCCAGACGCTGGCGACCGCCGCGGGGTCGAGCAAGACATGGCACGCCTATCTGAGCGCCGCCGCCGCGGGCGGCCAGTCGGCGATCAACGCGCGCGATCGGATTGGCGCAGGGCCGTGGTTCAACGCGAAGGGTGCGCGGGTCGCGCAGAGCGTCGCGGATCTCCACGGCGACACACTGGAGATGGCGCGCCGCGGCAACAACATCCAGAAGCCGACCGCGCTCACCGAAAAGAGCGAGGTCGTCAACGGCGTCGGCGACACGCCGAACCAGCACGACATGATCACCGGCTCGCAGCTCGATGGCACCGCGTTCACCGACGCCGCCGATCACACCTGCAGCAACTACACGAGCAGCGCGGCGACCGGCATCGTGCAGCTCGGCCATCACGATCGCACCGGCGGCGGCAACGTCTCGTGGAATGCGACGCACCCGAGCCGCGGCTGCAGCCAGGAGAATCTGGTCGCCACAGGCGGCGCAGGGCGTTTCTACTGTTTCGCGATTAACTGACGGCGGGTCTGAGGCGGGTCGTCATTGCCAGTCGCCGGCGATGACGAACCCCGCCCAATAGTACGGGTTCTCCCACGCCGGCTGTTTCCGCATCGCGCGCTGCGCCGCGCGCAACGCGGCAGCCGGAGTTTTCCCGCCCTCGAGCATCTCGTCGTAGAACGTGCTCATCAACGCAGCGGTCGCCCGGTCGCTGACGCTCCACAGGCTGACCACGACGCGCGCTGCGCCCGCGTACATGAAGCCGCGAGTCAACCCGACGATCCCCTCGCCGCGAACCTGGCGGCCGAGCCCCGTTTCGCACGCGCTGAGGACGACGAGATCGGCGGGCAAGTCGAGATTGTAGAGTTCGTGCGCGCGAAGGAAACCGTCTCGCGGCTTGCCGTCGCGATCGATCAGCGACAAGACGATCGCCGACAGCGCCGGGCGCTCGGCGTCCACGTATCCATGCGTCGCGAAATGAACGTAGCGGTAGTCGCGCAGCGAACCGTTCAGCACGAGATCCTTGGTGGCCTCGAAACCGACGGCTTCGAGATGCTTCGCCGTCCCGCCGGCGCGGATGATGTTCGTCGCCTCCCGTTGGGTGAATGGCAGCCGGGGGATCGACCCGATGGCGCCAGCCGCCCCCGGCGCGAGATGCATCAAGAGCCGTGAGTCGTCGCGAACAGCGGTGGACGCCAGCGGCGTGGCGGCCGCCCTCGACGCGCGCGCATCATTCCCGTCGAACACCGGATCGGCAAGCACCGCGATCCCGTTCGGCGCCCGTGGACGCCCCGCGAGCTGGGTGCGCTGCGACGCCAGCGCGGACGCGGATGGCAGCGTGACGATCTCCGCCCGTTCGATCAGCGGCGTCGCGGCGCCGGCCGCGGTCGCGCGAACGGTCAGCATCGCAAACGGCACGTACTCGAGCGCGCCGTCCGGCACGATCGCCAGCCGTTTGCCTTTCGCTGGGACCGCCGCCGGCGGCAGCACCATCGCGCTCAGGCGCGCAATCGCGAACCGGAGAGCGGCGCGCGCAGCAGGACCGCGTGGTCCCGTGACGCGCGTATGCACGTCGCGGACCGCCGCCACAATTGTCTCTTCCGCCGGCAGGCGGTAGCTGCCCACGTGGTCTCGATCGACGACCCACAGGTAGCTGGCGTCGGCGCCCAGCGCGTACTGCAGCAACACGGTGCCCTCGTCCAGCACATCGCGCTGGATCGCCGCGGCGTCGAGTGGCTGCGGCTGCGTCAACGTGGCGTACGCGGGACTCGTCCGGCGCAGGGCGGCGCGCACCTCATCGCGTGACCCTCGACCTCGCCTCGACGGCCTGCAGGCTGAGCGCCTCCTCCACCACGCCAACCCTCGCCTCGACCGCCAACTCGAGCGCGTTCGCGGTCGTCGGTTCAGCGGCCAAGGTCGTGTTCACCACGCCGCCTGCCGACCCCACGGCCCGCAACACCAACTTCTCCGTGGTGGTGCAGGTCCAGGACACGGTCGGCAACCTCATCTCGGGGAGCACCGCATCCATCGCGCTCACTCTTCCTGCTGGACAGGGCGGGAGCCTTGGGGGCTCTGGCGCCAAGACCAAGTCCGCAGTCGCCGGCGTGGCGAGCTACACCAACCTCCAGGTGTCGGCCAGCGGAGGACAGACCGGCAGCTACACCCTGCGCGCCACGGCCTCGGGTCTCGCCACCGACGACGCGGTGTTCAACGTGAACTGACAGGACGCGCGTCTTGGTCTAGAACGATTGGAACATCCCCATTCCAGGGCTGGCCCCAGCCCTGGAAGCACGCGGTGGAGCACCCATGTCCCCCCTCTCCCTGGTCCTCCCCCTCGCGGCCCTCCTCCTCGCCGCCCCGGCCTTCGCCGAGACCGCCAAGGAGCACGCCTCCGCGGCGAAGAAGGCCGAGAAGGCGAAGAACTGGCA
>JAYVMG010000086.1:0-4999 GCA_043759095.1 Acidobacteriota bacterium
CCAGGGTTTGGACTCCCGTCCACCCGCAGTTTCGATTCCGAGTATCGCGCGTATCCTGCGCCGACAGCGCCGAAGATCGATACGGTGTGATCGGAGAAGACGGTGACCCGGACGCCTGGAGTGAGATACAGCGCGGCGTAGGCTTTCGGGAGACTACGCCCCGACGTCGCGACGTCGAAGTCTGGAGTGGCGATGAAGGGCGCCTCGATCGCGACGGCCACCGACTCGTTTCGCCACACACGCCAGGCCAATGTGGCCTGGAAGGTTCGCCCACGCTCGAACTGCAGGACCCCGCCCTCGTCGCTCGTGCTGGTTGACCCCATCAGCAATCCGACGTCCACACGCGGCTGGGCCGACGCAGGCACGGCCCACAGCACGAAAACGAACGACAGCAACACCAGCGACCGCATCATGTTTCCTCCCAATCGAAAGCGACGGAGCTGTCAGCAGTCCGGGCCGCAGAAATCGCCACGCAACAGCGACGCGTCATGCCCCCAGCCTGGTTTTCATCCATCCACCGCTCGTGGACTGCGTGGCGCCCCAGACATGGCACCACTCTGTCAGGGAATCCGCCGAATGACAATTCGGGCGACCGGGTTGCGCCAGTCTCGCTCGCTGGCGCGCAAATCGCCGATGCCATGAATGCCGCTGTGAACAGTCACTGCCCCTTCGCCGCCGCCGATGCGAGCACCACCGCCGGGACCGTTACACTCGGCGAAGTTCGGTCCCGGTATCGACGCGCAACGTTCATCGTTGCGTTCGGTGCCCGCGTCATATGCCGGCGCATCGATCGTCAGCACTTCGTTCCCCTTTGGTAACAGAACCCCGGTCACACTAAAAAACGCATCGTTGGTCGGTATCAGCATGGCCGCAATGCTGATGCGATCGAACGGATCGTTCCCCAATACCTCGATGCCCACGGTAACGCCGGGCGTCAGCAGACCGGCCGTCGACACCACGTCGCGAACGTCGCGGCGCATGCCGCGCAGGAGTGTGGTCAAGGGGTCGGTGTTGCCCTCTTCAGCGAGGTCACGAAGTTCAGGAGAAGCGGCGGCGCCCGGCGTGAAGAGACGGACCGCTTGTGTGTGCGTGGCGACGAGAATCGGCGTGAAGGATTGTGCGCGGGTCATGTTGGTGACCTCAATGGCATATCGGGGCCCCGCTTGACCGAAGATTGGGCGAATCATCACGGCGCTCAGAAGGAGCGCCGCGATCACAGACGGCGCGGCAATGCGTTTCATTCATAACCTCAAGAATTGCGCGAGATCGCGCTTGGCGTGCAAGAACCGTGGAACAGATCGGCGGTGCCGCTTGGCGCGATGAATGATCAACGTCGGCACAAACGTTGTACCATCGGCGGCGGCCAACAGATGAATCGCCTGATCAGCCCTTCTTGCGCGTCTGTAGATCAGTCGCCGCAACCGCCGAAAACCCCCTCCGCGGCTGGACGCGCCGGGCCTGATGAGACACGCTCGCTCTCGCCCTGGGGAAGCCGTGTCGCCCGCCAGGCGTGTCTGTCCGCCATCGCGTGGCTGCTTGCGATCGGTTGGGCCCAGGCTCAGGAGCCGCAGCTGTTCGCTGGCGCACTCTTGGGAGTGTCTACTCTTTCTGCCGACGGCCGGGCTGTCGTCATCCCGAGCGCCGCAAACGTCTCGCTGTACAAACCGGAAAATGGACCGGCGGTGAACGTGTTCGCTGGCGTGCATCTGACGCGCTACGTCACCCTCCAAGCGAATTACATTTGGAACGCCAACGACGTGACGCTCGTGTCGGCCGCCACGGCGTCCCACGGCGCGGCCTTCTACGAGCAGCACCGCAACAGCGCGCAGCATGCCTTCGTCGCCGATTCCCTGGTTTATTTCCGGGATCTGGACAGCCGATTACGTCCCTATCTGTCGGTCGGTTTGGGCGCCGTCCATCTCGAAACCGATGCGCCCCAGCCTTCGGTGTCTTCGGGATTGGGGCCACCGGGTGCTATCTCAGCGACGCGCGCCGTCCTTCGCGTCGCGGTAGGCCTGGATGTCGCGTTCCGGCGGCGCTGGAGCATTCGCTACAGCTTCAGCGAGAGTGTGAGCAGCAATCCGATCAGCGAACAGCTCACTCCTCCTGCGCCGCGCAACCTCGCGAATTTTCAAAATCTCTTCGGAATCGTCCGCCGGTTTTGATCAATCTCCTAAGGGTCTTCGCTCGTGTCGCGGCTCACCTAAGCTGACGCTCGAAGGTGCGAACGGAGTCGTTCTGCGGTCCCTGCTCTCGGAGGTGACAGCTCGTGCAAACACTGCCACGGTTCGAAATCGAGTAGGCAACGGTGCCGTTCGGGCTGAACTCGGCCCAGAGCCAGCCGTTGCCTGCAAGAGCACTGCTGCTGCCTTTGTACATCACGGCGTAAACGCTCGCGGGTGCGGCGTTGCTCGATCGAACCTCCTTGAAGATGATCGACCCGTCAGGAAACTTCCCTCCGGACGGCAGCTTTCCGTTCTGCAGCGCCCCGGCCGCCCTGGAGTTGAGGCTCACGCGAACGATCGTGCGATGTGCCTCTGAGCCATTGAGTCTGCCGCTCGTGAACTCCTCGGTGTTCGGAAACAGCGTGTACGACCCGAAAGGTTCTGTTTGGGTGATCAGCCTGAAAAGGCTGGCATCGTCGCCTATGGCGGTTGCCGTCGACGGCGTCGGCGCCGTCGGCCCGCTGGAGGAGCTGCCGTCCTGCTTGCCGCACGAAATGACAAGAGCGAGAACGACCAAGGTGCCGAGCCCAAACAGTATTGAGAACACGCCGATCTTCATCCCGGCTCTCCCCTCTGGTGGCTAGCGATCGTCCCGATTTATGGTGACAGCCGGGAGTCGCATCTTGTTCTCGGGCCGTAACTCCATCGGGTTCGTTGTGACCGATCGCTCCCGCTGGAGTAGTCGAACGAGCGGGAGAAGTCCCCCTTCGCACTCCTAGGCGGCGGCGGTCCGCCCTACTCGCGCTGAAACTCGACGTACGGACAGTGCGGCCAGTAGATAGGCGGCGACTCGAAGCGCTCGGCGAGAATCCGCGCGTGGCACACACGACACGGATTCATCGACTGGATCCCCTCGTCTGGGATCACGCGTACCAGGGTCTCGAAAACGCAGAGATTGCGTCCCGCTGTTTTTGTGGCCGGCAGACTTCGGAGCGGCCCGCTCTCCGCCATCTCCGCGACGATGGCGGAGTACAGCCGTGCCTTCAGGCGCGCCGGGGCTCGCTCGGAGGTGGCTGACGCCGTGTCGGTCGCGTCGGCGAGCATCGTAATGAAACGCTCTTCGTCCATGGCGCTAATCCGCCTCCCAGCGTTGCCTGAAGTGCGCGCGCGCGCGCGCCAGCAGCCGCTCTATCGCCTTCTCCGTTTTTCCGGTCTGCGCCGCCATTTCCTTGATGCTGCGCTTCTCCCAGTAGCGCCACAGCAACGCGGCGCTGTACGCGGCTGGCAGCAGTCCGAGAATCTGGCGCGTCTTTTCCTGCGCGCGCGCCGCGTCGATCAGCTCGTCGAGGTGGGTTTCGGTCGCGGGGCCCCGGTTCGACGTCTCCGCGTCGTCGGCGAAAGGCTCGGGCTCGCGGACCCGCGCGCGATAGACGTCTTGGACCTTGTGCCGAGCAATGCCCAGCAGCCATCCGACGACGGACGACTGTCCCGCGAACGTGTCGAGCTTCTGGAGCGCCGCGAGGAACACGTCCTGGACGACGTCCTCCACAAGGTCCACTCTCGGCGCGAGCCGGCGCGAGACGTACGCGTAGACCTGGTCGGCGTACCGGGACACGAACTCGCCGGCGGCTTTGCGGTCCTTCTGGAGGACGGCGGCGAGCAGAGCCCGCTCCTCCGCCACCAACGCGTGCGGTTCGGCCGGGCGGCCGGCTGATTCAGCCACGAGCGAGGGCTCGGATGCCATCTATCTGAATAGTCGGCCGGGCAGGCGAATTCACCCTCCAGCAGATCCACCTTAGCCTGTCGGTCCGCGTGCAGCAACGGGAACGTCACGGACGAGGCGATTGCCGGTATATTCAACTGTAAGGTGCCGAGCCGCAGAACGACGACCGCCTTCTTGATCGTCTTGACGACCGCCGCCTCGGGGCATGCGCAGGGCCTTGCGCGCATCACCGCCGACAGCATCGTCGGGATCGATTATTTTGCGGGCGATGGCGGCGTCACACGACCCAACGTGGTCCTTGATGGGTTCGCGTCGGTCCGCCTGGGCGCCGGGTGGCAGGCCTACGTTCGCCCTATCGCGCGGAAGCCGCGTCAACTCGACTGGGAGGTCCAGATTTGCCAGGCCGCGGTGCGCTACGAGCGTACGACGGGCATCGGCGTCCGATTCGACGCCGGCTATGTGGCCTCGCCGGTCGGTCTTGGCATGCTCGACGCGCGGGCAACCGCCAATCCGCTGATCACGGCGCACCCGAACTATGCGCAGTTCATCGGCGATGATGCCGGGCGGCTGCCGGACTTCGACTCGCGTGCGCCGAGGGCTCTCACGCGATCGCCGCCATCTATCGGCTCGGCGCCGCGCTGACGCTATCGGGCTGCCGGTTTCCGGCTCACGCCAGGCCTGACGATGCGCGCCGGCTACTTCGGCCGCAAGCCGTTCGACCGTAGCGAATTCGATCATCAAGTCGGCGCTTCGCTGGTGTGGGCGCGCCGATGGTGGTAACCCGATCATGAAATGCGTTCTCCTCCGCGCGGCTGGCGCGCTCGCGCGTCCTTCGCTTGCGGCGGTCTTCCTGGCCGTCGCGGTCACGGCAGCGGCGCCGCCCGAGCTGGCGCGCTTCTTCGACGCCGCGTCCCCGGACGATCGAGTCGCGAAGGCGGCGATGCAGGAGCTGGCATCGTCGTGGAGGGACGGGTACGCGGCCATGATCGTCGACCTGGTCCGGCGCATGCGCCCGTCTCGCGGTCCGCGAGAGACGATCGATGAGTCCGCACTGGTCACCGACGATGAGCGGACGTCAGCGGCGCCGGGTCGGCCGTCCGACGATCTCACA
>JAYVMG010000087.1:0-1858 GCA_043759095.1 Acidobacteriota bacterium
GTTCAGGCCCGCCTTGATCGTCTTCGCGTCGAAGCTGAACGGCAGCCCAGGTGGCGCTCCTCGAAGATACGGCGTGATCGGCGCCAGCGCGCTGACCAGGCGATCGACATTGCCGGAGGCTCGCGAGTACACGACATCGACGTCGAACGTCGCCCGCGCGGAGCCGTGCACGTTGCACGCGACGCCGCCCACGACAATGAAATCGACCTGTGCTTCGAGCAACGCGCGCAGCAAACCGCGAAAGTCCGTGGCCGTCTTGCTCATCGACGACACCGGCGGCCTGCCTCTTGGAGCTCAAGCGCGAACCTGACGAAATCCTGGAGCTTGAGAACGCGCTCCTCCGGCGTCAACTTCAGCATCTCCCGGATGAGGGTCCGATCGACGTCTTTCTTGTACGCTTCAATGACGGGATCGGGCGCAACGATCGGTTCATCTGGCATGGTCTGACCCTGGGTCATGATACCGCGTCAAAACAGATCGCCGTGCCAATAACAAACATCTGCCTGAGTCAGCGGCGCCGCAGCGCGAGCGCGATCGCTGAGCGGCTTGATCATCATCAGTTCCGCTGACGGCGTCTCGCCGACGATCGTCACCTGCGGCGGCAGGAATCCATCGGGCAGCCAGGCTTTGATGGACGGCCGCTTCTCCGCCGGCTCGCGCGCAATCAGCGCCTGCAGGATCGCGCCGAGACGCGCACCATTCGGATCGCGATCGCCGGCTTCCTCGATCGCCCACGCGTTCCCGTGCACGCTGATCACCACGTACGCCACCGCGGACGCGCCTTCCTCCGCGATAAAAAAATGCGCCTCGCGCACACCCAAGGGTCCGAAGCCTGCCAGCAGGCGCTTTCTGGCAATCGCAAAGCGAATCAGATCGCGATCGCGGGTCAGGTGAAATCGGAACGGCTCCGCCCGCGTGTGACACATCGACGCGATGTCCGCCAGATCCCGATCGTCGCCACCCCGCACCATCGTCATCGGCGCGCCGTAGCGCGTGGACTCGGTGACGCGGAGCTGCTGATCCGCTGTCGGGATCGCGACGAAACCGAGTTTCGTGTAGTAGTCGGGACCGATCTCCGAAAACAGCAGCGCGAGATCCGCGCCCTCCGCCGCCGCCCGCGCGATCACCTTCTCGATCAGCTCCTTCGCCGCGCCACGCTTGCGGCTCGACGAGGACGTGAAGACGGCGCCAAGACCGGCGACCTTCATCGGCGCGCCGTCGAGGACGGCCTCGAGCGTGTACACCTTCGTGCTCGCCAGCAGCTCATCACCCTCGACCAGCGCCATCCGGCGAAGATGCGCCCGGCCCCATGGCAGGCCGACCTGCGCCGCGTAGAACCGGCGGTAAGCAGGCCTCGTCAGCCCGTCGTGCCAGGTATCGTACGTATCGTCCAGGATACGGTCCAGGATGGGGCCGTCAGCATCGACAAGAATCGCCATGTGAGCCGCCGATTGTATGGCAGTTTCTTTAACATCCGGGCCGAATGGCGGTCTAACTTGGCAATGAAGAGATTTATCGCGCTCTTTGTGGCAGTTATTGCCGTGTCCCTCTCAGCAGGGACCTTCCCCACTGACGATCGCGCGATCGTCCACGTCCTCGGCCGCACGGGGTTTGGCCCGAGGCCTGGCGACGTGGAGAAGGTTCGCGCGCTTGGGATCCAGCGCTACTTCGATGAGCAGCTTCACCCTGAGCGCATCGCGGACGCGTCGATGGCTTCCCGACTGACCGGTTTGACGACCATCGGTTTGAGCTCGCGGCAAATCGCGGAGCAGTACGAGGCGCCGCAACTCGAAGCAAGGCGGCAGCGCAAGCAGGACGCGAAGAACAATGATGCCTCGGCCGGCGACGGCACACAACC
>JAYVMG010000088.1:0-4993 GCA_043759095.1 Acidobacteriota bacterium
CGCCGCCCCGTCGTCAGGCGGATGGGGAAGTCCGCGGTGAGCGTGTCGACCGGCGCCTCGAACTCGACCGGCATGAACGGCGCGGCGGGGCCTTCGACCGGATCGTTCCACAGCCGATCGTGCAGCAGCGGACTGCCCGGATGATCCTCGGTCGGGCACGGCCACTGAAGGCCGCCGAGCGCTTCGAGCCGCCGGTAGCTCATCCCGCCGTGCCACGGGGAGAGCCGCCTGACCTCCTGCCAGATCTCTTCAGATGACGGAGCACCCCAGTCGTGACCCAGCCGTTGCGCCAGATCGCAGAGGATCGCGATATCGTCGCGCGCGTCTCCGGGCGGATCGAGCGCTTTGCGTACGCGCTGCACGCGCCGTTCGCTGCTCGTGACCGTGCCCTCCGACTCGCACCACGCCGCCGCCGCCGGCAGCACGACGTCGGCGAGTTCGGCGGTCTTGGTCAGGAAGATGTCCTGCACGACGATGTGGTCGAGTCGTGCGAGCAGCCGCAGCGTCCGCGTGCCGTCGGCCTCGGACTGCGCCGGGTTCTCGCCGATGACGTAGAGCGCGCGCAGGTCGCCGCGCTCCATGGCGTCGAACATCTGGCTCAGGTGCCATCCGCGCGCCGCCGGCAGGCTCATGCTGTACTCACGCTCGAACGTGGCGCGGTGATCGGCGTTCTCGACGTCCTGTCCGCCCACGAACCTGTTGGGAATCGCGCCCATGTCGCCGCCGCCCTGCACGTTGTTCTGGCCGCGCAGCGGCACGAGGCCCGACCCGTACCGGCCGATGTGTCCCGTCAACAGCGCGAGATTGATGATCGCGAACACGTTGTCGACGGCGTTGTGATGTTCGGTGATGCCCAGCGTCCAGCAGACCTGCGCGCGGCCGGCGCGCGCGTACGCGTGGGCGATCTCGCGAATCGTCTCGGCCGCGACGCCGGTGATGCGGGCGGCGTGGTCGAGGGTATAGGGCTCGACGCTGCGGCGATAGGCATCGAACCCGGTCGTGGCGCGATCGATGAAGGCGCGGTTGCAGAGGTCCGCCGCGATGATCTCGCGGCCCATGGCGTTGGCGAGCGCGATGTCCGAACCGACGTCGAGGCCCAGCCACACGTCGGCCCAGGCCGCGGAGCTCGTTCGCCGCGGATCGATCGCGTACAGCCGCGCGCCTTTCCGCACCCCCTTCAACAGATGATGAAAGAAGATCGGGTGCGTCTCGCGTGCATTCGAGCCCCACAGGAGAATAAGGTCCGTGTCCTCGATCTCACGATACGAACTCGTTCCGCCTCCCGCTCCGAACACCGTCGTCAGACCGACGACGCTGGGCGCGTGTCAGGTGCGGTTGCAGGAGTCGACGTTGTGGCTGCCGATGACGCCGCGCGCGAACTTCTGCGCGAGGTAGTTCACCTCATTGGTCGCCTTCGAGCAGCTGAACAGGCCGAAGCTTCGCGGGCCGTGGCGCTCGGTGGCTGCGCGAAAGCCCCCGGCCGCGCGGGCCAGCGCTTCGTCCCACGACGCGGGACGCAGGACTCCGTTGTCGCGCACCAGCGGCTGCGTGAGCCTCTTGTACTGTCGCTTCATGGAGTGAGCTTACCGCGCGGCGGTGGGGGCGTCCATCGGTTGGAAAAGCGGAATCCGCCGCGGCGCCGCTCGACCATAGTCGGACGCGATGGACGCTCCGGTCCGCGTCAGCGCGTGCCGTGGACCGCGAGACGCCGGGGGCGGAGGCTGGGACCGCGTTGCGGCAACCGGAACTGGAGAATACAATGGCGGTATGAAACTGAAGACATCTGTCACACTGTCGGAAGACATAGTGAAGAACATCGATCGGGTGTCCGGAAAGGGCGAGAGCCGTTCCGAGACCATCGAGCGCCTGCTGCGGGCGGGCCTTGCCGCGCGCGCGCGCCAGGCGGTCGACGCCAGGGACCTGGCGCTCATCAACCGGCACGCCGACGAACTGAACGCCGAAGCCGACGACGTTCTGATCTATCAGGGCGACGTGTGACACGCGGCGACTTGTTCCGTGTGGCCAAGCCGTCGGCCAGGGATCCGCGCCGATTCCGCGTGTTTGTGGTGATCAGTCGCCAGGTGCTCATCGACTCCAAATTCTCGACCGTCATCTGTGCGCCTGTGTACTCGGCCAGTCACGGCCTCTCGACCCAGGTGCCGGTCGGCCCTGATGAAGGCCTGCGCCACGACAGCAGCATCCATTGCGACGAGCTCGTCAGCTTACCGAAGTCGATGCTCACACATTTCGTGGGTAGCCTTACACTGCCAAGACGTGTTGAACTCGATCGCGCGCTCGTGGCAGCGGTCGGCGTCAACGTCAGTGAGGCGATGCGGTGAGTCGCCGATTGGCGACGCACGCGAGAAGTTGGAACTGAGAACTGAGAAGTAGAAAGCCTGAACCGAAACGGACGAAGTCAGCATGCCGCTGACGATCGGCACGCGCCTCGGCGTGTACGACATCCTGGCTCCGCTCGGCGTCGGGGGCATGGGAGAAGTGTATCGCGCGCGGGACACGAAGCTGGGGCGCGACGTGGCGATCAAGGTGTTGCCGGCGGCGTTCACGGCGGATCCGGAGCGGCTCGCGCGGTTCGAGCGGGAAGCGCGGCTGCTCGCGTCGCTGAATCATCCGAACATCGGCGCGATCTACGGCGTGGAGGAATCCGGCGGTATTACGGCGCTCGTGCTGGAGCTCGTGGAGGGCGAGACGCTGGACGCTCGCCTGAAAGGCTCCCGCCTTCGCGCCTCCGGCGCTTCGGCGGGGCAAGCGGGGCTGCCGATCCATGAAGCAGTCGGCATCGCACGGCAGATCGCCGACGCCCTGGATGCGGCGCACGAGCGCGGGATTGTCCATCGCGATCTGAAACCGGCCAACATCGTGATCACGCCCGACGGCGCGGTGAAGATCCTCGACTTCGGGCTCGCCAAGGGGACGGATTGGCCGGGTGGGGCAGGTAGGGCGGGTGGGTCACGTGGGGCAGAGGAAGAAGTGGCGCGGGGCTTCAGCCCTGCGGATCTGACGCACTCGCCGACGGTGATCGCGCCGACCATCGATGGGGTCCTGCTGGGCACGGCGCCGTACATGAGCCCCGAGCAAGCGCGCGGGAAGCCGGTCGATAAGCGGGCAGATATCTGGGCGTTCGGCTGCGTGCTCTTCGAAATGCTCACCGGAGGTCGCGCGTTCACCGGCGAGACGACGACCGACGTGCTCGCGAAGATTGTCGAGCGCGAGCCCGACTGGACCGCGCTGCCCGCGGAGACACCGCCGGCCGTCCGTCGTCTGCTGAAACGCGCGCTGGACAAGGACCCGAGAACACGATTACGCGACATCGGTGACGCGCGCATCGAGCTCGAGGAAACCGGTCCCGCGGCTATCCACCTGGACGAAACGCGGGCGGGCGCCCGCAGCCGTTGGACGTATCCGGCCTGGGCAGTCGGTGTGCTCCTGCTGATCGAGCTCGGCGCCGCGACGGTGTGGCAGCTTCGCACGCCGGACCCGCCCGCGCCGATGGTGACAAAGACGACGATTGAGCTGCCGGCCGATCAGGCGCTCGCTTCTCGTGATACAGCCTACCCGTTGGCGCTGTCGCGCGACGGCACTCGAGTGGCGTACGTGGCGGAACAGGACGGACGGACCCAGCTCTATGTTCGGGAGATGGGCGCGCTTGAACCGGCGATGCTGCCGGGGACGGCCGGCGCGACGCATCCGTTTTTCTCTCCGGATGGACAGTGGGTGGGGTTCTTCGCTGGCGGCGCGCTGCAGAAGGTCGCCGTCGCCGGAGGAACTCCGTTGAGAATTTGCAACGTGTCCGCCAGGAGTCTGGGCGCCACATGGGCACCCGACAACACGATCGTGATGGCTCTGCGCGGAGGAGGGCTCTCGATCGTCGACGCGGCGGGCGGCGCGTCGCGGGCCATTCCCGGGTCCGAGCCGGCGGCGTGGCCTGAGATCCTGCCCGATGGAAGGACGGTGTTGTTCGCGACAGGCGTCGGGGGCAACATCTCGGCTATCGCGACCATCTCGCTCGACGGTGGCGACAAGCACATCGTCGCGCGCACGAACGAATCCCCGCTGCAGGGCCCGGCCCTGCTCGGCACGGGTGACATTGCCCAGCCCCGATTCCTGCCACCCGCGTACCTCGTGTACGGTCAGTCTCCCGGCATCGTGCGCGCGGCGCCATTCGATCTCCGCTCGCGAACGCTGACCGGTTCGGCGGTCTCGATGGTCGACTCGGTCGAACGCGGTCGAGCGGGAGGCGCGGTCTACTTTGCCGCGTCGGCGACGGGGACACTGCTGTACGCACCGACCGGCAATCGTCATCAGCTGGTGTGGGTCGATCGAAATGGGACCGCCGTCCCGATTAGCCCCGATCGTCTGGCGTTCCGGCATCCGCGTCTTTCCCCGGACGGCAGGCTTATCGCGGTCGCCATCAACGACGATACGCGTCGCTCCGATGTGTGGATCTACGACGGAGAGCGCGGCACGAAGAAGCGATTGACCACCGAGCACCACAATCTCAGGCCCCTGTGGACGCCCGACGGCACCCGCATCGCGATCAACGGCCGCGGCATCTTTGAACTGTCGACCGACGGAAGCGGGACCCCACAGGTGCTCTCGCTCGGACGCGGGGGATATCCGAGCTCCTGGTCTCCCGACGGCCGAACCCTGCTCTTTTACGCGGACGATGTGGCCAGCACGCACTCGTGGGTGTTGCCTCGTGGAGGCACGCCTCGTTTGCTGTTCGCACGGCCGTTCAGCGATCGTGAGGCGCAGTTCTCGCCGGACGGCCGCTGGGTCGCCTATGTGTCCGACGAGTCTGGGCGCAACGAGGTCTACGTCGAGGCCTATCCCGATCTCGGCAGTAAGGTTGCGATCTCGGCCGATGGCGGCGACGAGCCCCGGTGGTCGCGCGACGGGCGCGAGCTCTTTTTCCGCCAGGGCGACGCGGTGATGGTTGCCGCGGTGGACTCGAGTCGAGTCTTCCGTGCAGAGC
>JAYVMG010000089.1:0-13194 GCA_043759095.1 Acidobacteriota bacterium
GGTGTCGAGACGCAGCTCGATCAGATCGGCATCGGCGACCGCATCGCGTTTTTGACGGAGCTCTGCCGTTGTGGCGGCGGTGACGGTGACGCAGAGCAAGGGCTTGGACACAATCTGAAATCCGCAATCCGCAATAAAAAAAGCCTCTTCAACCGCGGGGCTGAAGAGGCTCGGAACTTGTTCGCGCTGGGGCGGCTGGCGCCTAGGCGGATGCCTCTTCAGTCGAGCTCCAATACCACCGCCAAGCCGGCACGCACGCGGGCGCCGCCGGTTGGGCAGAGTCGGACTTGAGGCTGAAGATCGTCGGCATCAGAAGTTTTAGACGATAGCAAACCCTGGCGATCGCTGTCAACACGATCGGCCATTTCTCCTTGACCAGCAAGCACTTCTCCCGTAGATTCAATTCAATCCCATGAAGGTCCGTCGGCTCGTGCTTACCCTGCTCGTGGCCTTGGTCGGTGTGTCGAGCCTGCTCTCTGGCGCCACGACCCAGATGGACATCAAGGACATCCGGCCGGGCATGATCGGCATCGGCCGCACGGTCTTCGACGGCACGCACGTCGAGGAATTCAAAGCCAACATCCTCGGGGTGCTCGAGAACGTCATCGGACCCCATCGCAATCTGATCCTCGCCAAGCTCGAAGGCGGACCGCTCGCCAACACGGGCGTGATTGCCGGGATGAGCGGCAGCCCGGTCTATGTGGACGGCAAGCTGATTGGCGCCGTGTCGTACGCCCTCGGCAGTTTCCCGAAGGAGCCGATCGCCGGCATCACGCCGATCGCCGAGATGACGGACTCGACGATGATGAGCGACGTGCGCCCGCCGGGTGCGCGCGTGAAGGTCGACTTCCCGCTCACGCGCGAACGCCTCGGCGCGGCGTTCCGCAAAGCGCTCGCGTGGAACCGGCCGTTTGCCGAGCGCCAGGACGACACGGAACTCTCTGGCGTCAGCGCAGTCGCAGGTCTCGCCGGCAGCCAGCTCGGGACGTTGCTTCGCCCGATCGCGACGCCCCTCGTCATGTCCGGCTTCGAACCGGATCTCGCCGACATGTTCGGCGGCGCGCTCCGCGACCAGGGTTTCGTTCCCACAGGCGGCAGTGTTGCGGGACCTCGTGACGGCGAGAAACCGTACGAAGGGCCGCTCAAGCCGGGCGACGCCGTCGGCGTGATGCTCGTCGGCGGCGACCTGATGCTCGGCGGCACCGGCACGGTGACGCACATCGACGGCGACCGCGTCTACGCCTTCGGACACCCGATGTATAACCTCGGTCCCACCGAGTTCCCGATGACGCGGGCGTACGTCTATACCATCCTGCCCAGCCTGTTCTCGTCGATGAAGCTGTCAACGACGGGCGAGATCATCGGGACGGTGCTGCAGGATCGCGCCACCGCAATCGCCGGACGTCTCGGCAAGGGCCCGCGCCTGATTCCGATCACCCTCTCGCTGGAATCGGCTCGCGCGCCCAAACAGACGTTCCACTTTGGCGTCGTCAACGACCCGCTGTTCGGACCGTTGATGACCTACGCGAGCGTCCTGAACACGCTCGGATCCTACGAACGGCAGTACGGCGCAACGACCTTCAGCGTGCGCGGCTCAGTGAAGGTTCCGAAACACGACACGATCACCTTCGACAACCTGTTCGCCGGCGACCAGTCCTCGATGAGCGCCGCGTCCTACATCGTTGGACCGATGTCGGTGCTGATGGGTAACGACTACGAAAAAGTGGACATCGACGGCCTCGACGTCACGTTCGCGACGACGGAAGAGCCGAAGACCGCGACGCTGGAGCGTGTGTGGCTCGACGACCCGCGGCCGCGCGCGGGGCGCACGGCGCCGCTGAAGATCATGTTCCGCACCTATCGCGGCGACGAAGTCGTGCGCACGTTGCCGATCGAGATTCCCGCGAACGCCAGCGGCAGCCTGTCGCTGCTCGTCTCGGACGGCGCCCGGCTCGGCCTGAACGAACAGCGCGAGGCGCGCGCGCCGCAACCACGCAGCGTGGACCAGATCATCAAGGCGCTGAACAAGGGACGCCGCAACAACTCGCTCTACATCAAGCTCCTCGGCTCGGACGCCGGCGCGGTCGTCAGCGGCGAGCTCCTGTCAGCGCTCCCCCCCTCGGTGCTGAGCGTGCTCGAAGGCGATCGCAACGGCGGCAACTTCAACCCGCTGCACAGCGCGACCCTCGCCCAGTGGGAGCTGCCCACCGAACACGCCGTCGCCGGATCCCGGACACTGACGATCACCGTCTCCCATAACTGATGAACATCCGTTTCCGTACTCTGGTGACGACGGCCATCGTCGCCGCCGCCCTCCTGCCGCTTCAGGCCTCGTCGCCCAAGTTCTTCCAGGCCGCGACGCAGAACGATTTCCTGAAGGGCGACGTCGAGAACCTCTCGATCGACAACCACGGACAGCTGATGCTGGGTCCCGTCACCGAGCTGGTGTACGAGACCTCCGCGCCGTTCCTGTGGTCGATGGTGGCGGCGCCTGACGGCACGCTGTTCATCGGCACCGGCAACGAAGGCAAGGTCTTCCGCGTCGATCCTCAGGGCAAAGGCTCGCTCTTCTTCGACAGCACCGAACTCGAGGCGCACGCGCTCGCGCTGGCGCCCAACGGCGGCCTCTACGTCGGCACGTCGCCGGACGGGAAAATTTACAAGGTCGATCGCAACGGTGTGGCGACCACATTCTTTGCGGGCGACGACAAATACATCTGGGCGCTGGCGGTGGACGGCAAGGGCAACCTCTACGCCGGCACCGGCGACAAGGGCGTGATTCGCAAGATCACGCCGGACGGCAAGGAGTCGACGTTCTACAAGGCGACTGCGACACACATCACCGCGCTGGCGTTCGACAAGAGCGGCAATCTGCTCGCGGGCACCGGTACGCCTGGCAAGGTGCTGCGGATCGATCCCGACGGCAAGCCGTTCGTTCTGCTCGACTCGCCGTTCCAGGAGATCCGCGCGCTGCGCTTCGACGACAAGGGACTGCTGTATGCCGCCGCGATCAGCGGACGTCCGGCGTCCGGCGGCGCCCCCGTCGTCAGCGACAGCGGCGGTCAGATATCGGGAGGCGACATCATCCGCGCGCCGATCGCGTCCGTGTCCGCCGAGATCACCTCGATGTCCGTCGTCGACGTCAGCGGCGGATTGGGCGCCGCTGCGGCGCCTCGCGACGATCACCGGGCGCTCAAGGGCGCGGTGTATCGCATCTCGCCGGACGGCCTGTGGGATCAGTTATGGGAGTCGCGGGACGACTCGCCGTACGACCTCACTTTCGATCGCAACGGCGCGCTGATCATCGGCACCGGCAACAAAGGCAAGCTGTACCGACTCGAAGGGGATCCCCTGCGGCCGACGCTGCTCGCGCGCGCATCTGCGCAGCAGGTCACGGCGTTCTACAAGGATGCCGCTGGCCGCCTCTATTACGCGACCGCGAACCCCGGCAAACTGTTTCGCCTGTCGCCGGAACGCGCCCCGCGCGGCACCTACGAGTCCGAAACGCGCGACGCGCAGATGGTGTCCACGTGGGGCACGATGTCGTGGCGCGGCGCCGCGGCCGCCGGCAACACGATCGAGCTGTTCACCCGCGCGGGCAACACCGAAACGCCCGACGACACGTGGAGCGCGTGGTCAGGCGCGTACACCAACTCGGAAGGCGCGCCCATCACGAGCCCGAAGGCCCGCTACCTCCAGTGGCGCGCGGTGCTGACCGGCAAGGGCGACGGTCCGGTGCTCACCTCAGTGACCGCCGCGTACCTGCAACGCAACCTTCGCCCTCAGGTGCGCAGCATCACGGTCCACCCGCCGGGCATCGTGTTCCAGAAACCATTCGGCACCGGTGATCCCGAACTCGCGGGCTTCGACGATCAATCCACACCGGAGCGCAAGCTCGCAGCCGCGGCGAGCGCGCAGCCAGGGTCAGCGACGTCTCTCGGCCGCCGGACGTATCAAAAGGGGCTCCAGACGCTTCTCTGGAAGGCCGACGACGAGAACGACGACGAGTTGGTGTACGACGTGCTGTTCCGACGCGAGGGCGAGCTCGCCTGGAAAACGTTGCGCAAGGCGACCAGCGACGCGATCCTCGTCTGGGATACGACGACGATTCCGAACGGCACGTACTTCGTCAGGATCGTCGCGTCGGACGCTCCGTCAAATCCCGCAGGCACGGCGCTCACCGGCGATCTCGAAAGCACGGCGTTCGAGGTCGACAACACGGCGCCGGCGATCGCCGTCCGCAGCGTGCGGCTGGACCGCGGCCGCACCATCATCTCGTTTGACGTGAAGGACGACCACTCCCCTATTCAGCGCGCGGAATTTTCGCAGGACGGCCAGCGGTGGCGCGGCGTGTTTCCCGTCGACGGGATCGCCGACTCTCGCGAAGAGCACTACGAGCTGGCGGTGGATGGCGAACTGGGCGAGCGCGGGCTGACGCTGCGGGCGAGTGATTCGATGAACAACGTGGCGACGATCCACGTTGATCCGCCGCCTTCGCGCCGCTGAACTACGCGCGCGCCGGCGCGCGGCTGTTGAGCAACGCGCGCTTCTTCGGCAGATGCACATCCAGCGGTGGCGCCTGTTTGCTGGCGCGCACGGTGGTTTCCTGCAGCAGGTAGATGGCCGTGGGCAGCCGCAGCTCGAGCGGCTGATCGAGTTGCGCCTGCTGCACCAGGTCCAGCAGGTCGTCGATGATCCGGGCCTGATCCGTCGACGCCTGATGATGCGGCGACGCGCGCAGCACCGAGAGGTTGGCGAACTGCCCTTGCCCCTGGTGCGTCACGACAATCTCCAGCGCAAACACCGCATCGTGCTCCGCCCACTCGTTCGCGCGCTGAAAGCGCTCGGCCCAGCGCGCGCGGCAGCCGGACACGTCGGCCAGGTCGAACGACTCGCAGGCGAGCGGCGTGGAAATCGCCGTCATCATCGCGCGTAGCGAATCGGGCCGCTCCGCAGGCGCAAAATGCATCATCGTCAGCATGATGACGACGCAGGCGACGGTGGCCGCGGCGGCGCCAAGGCCGGCGTAGCCGAGACGCATGTCCTCGAACATCACTCGCACGCGTGACAACAGCGACGCATCGTCTTCCGCCTTGAGGCGATTCACGACGGTGCCGGTGAAGACGGCGGCGTCCACCTGCGACAGGATCAGGCGTCCGGGCAGGAAGGCCTGAAGCGCCGCGCCGACGTCTTGAAACTCCGCGAGCGACCGCGCGCAGCGCGGGCACGAACGCACATGCGCGCCGACAGCAATCTGGTCGCTGACCGCGAGTTCGCGGTCGTGGAACGCCTGCAGGCGGCGCCGCGTGGCCACGCAGCTCAACGTGTTCATCATGAGACCCTCTCCTCGCGCAGCTCGAGCCGCAGCGCCTGGCGAGCCCTGGTCAGCCGCGACTTGACGGTGCCGACCGCCACGCCGAGCGAAAATGCGATTTCTTCGTAGCTGAGACCGTCGACCTCACGCAGCACAATGGCGGTCCGCTGATCGAACGGCAGATGATTCAGTGCGGTCTGGAGGCGCTCCCCCAGCTCTTTCTGCGCGAGCACGCGATCGGGCGTCGATTCGCGCGCCGAAAGGAACTCGCCATGCGCAGCAATGTGCTGATCGAGCGACACCTGATCCGCGCGGTGACGCCGGCGCCAGAAACGGTGCCGGTTACGCGCCTGGTTCACGGCGATCCGGTAGATCCAGGTGCGCAGGCTTGATTGACCGCGGAACCGGTGGATCGTGCGGAAGACCCGCAGGAACACTTCCTGCGACAGGTCGAGCGCCTCGTCGCGATCGCTCAGCAGGTTCATGGCCAGCTGGACGACCATGCGCTGGTGCTCGGCGACGAGCTCCGCGCACGCGGCCTGCTCGTTGGCCGCGCAACGCTGTACGAGCGCTGCCTCGCGCCCGCCGACGTCAGACCAGGAGACCGCACGGGCCTGTTTCACAGAGAGTTCCACTATATCAACATAGACCCCGCATTCCCCCGAAAGTTCCGATCGGCTGGTAGGATAGAGGCATCGTGAAGCGCTCGATCTTCGTGCTGGTCGTGCTGGCGCTGGCGGCTGTTGGGGGCGGGGCCGCGTACCAGGCCACCGCGCAGCGCAACTACCGCGCGCAGCTGACCCGGGGCGACAATGCGCTGCGCGACGATCAGACCTTCGGCGCCATTGAGGCCTACAGCGGCGCCATCGCGCTGCGTCCGGACTCGATGCTGGCCTACCTTCGCCGCGGCCAGACCTACCAGCGGCGCGGAGACCGCGGTGATCTGGAAGCCGCCGCGCGCGACTTTCGCACCGCTTCGCGCCTGGATCCCGCCGCCCCCCGCCCGCTCGAAGCATTGGGCGACGTCCTGTACCAGTCGCAACTCTACGAACATGCCGCCGCCGCGTACGAGCGCTGCCTGAAGCTCGACGATCGCTCGGCGCGCGTCAACTACAAGCTGGCGCTGACGCGGTATCGCGACCGCGACGTCGACGGCGCACTGCCGCTGCTGAAAGAGGCCGTCAGGCTCGATGACCGGATGGCCGATGCGCACTACCTGCTCGGCGTCTGCCTGCGCGAACAGCGGCGTCCGTCCGACGCGCTGCGAGCGCTCGACAGAGCCGTCACGTTGCAGCCGGGGATGATTCCTGCGCGCGAGGAACTCGCCGAGCTGTACCGCGCGCTGGATCGCCACACCGAAGAACTGGAACAGTTGCAGGTGATCGCCGGGCTCGATCGCGATCATGTGGCCCGGCAGGTTGCGGTGGGTCTCGCACACGCGCGCGCCGGTCACTGGGACATGGCCGTGCTGACGCTCGGCGGCGCCCTCGAGCGCAGTCCCAACGAGCCGGAGATCTACCGCGCACTCGGCAAGATCTGGCTCGAACGCCCGCGCGACGACCGCGCGTTCCTGAGCAAGGCCCGTGAGGCGCTCGAACGCGTCGCCTCCAGTCCCGCGGCCACCAGCGAAACGCTGACGCTCTACGGACGCGCGCTGCTGCAGGACGGCGACCTGGAAGGCGCCGAGCACGCCCTCCAGCAGGCGACGCTGCGCTTTCCGGTGGAGCCGTCGGCGTTCGCGCTCTACGCGTCAACCGCCGAAAAGCAGAATCATTTCGACGCGGCCCGTCAGGCATTGATCGAGTACGGCGGCCTGGCGCCGAACGATGGCGAATTTGTCCTGCGGGCCACGCGGATCGCCGCGCTCTCGCTCCGCGTGAACGATCCGCAGACGGCGGTCGCCTGGTTGAGCCAGGCGGCCTCGTCGAGTCCGAACGACCTCCGCTTGCTGGCATCGCTCGCCGACGCGCAAATTCGATCCGGTGATCGCGAGTCCGCGAAAGCGACCATCACCCGGGGTCTGGAAAAGGATGCCAGGAACCGGGTGCTGCGGAACCTCAAAGTCAGACTCGAGAGTTCGAACTTTTAGATTTCGGATCCGTCGCGTCGCGCAAGCCGTCGCCGAGAAAGTTGAACCCCAGCACCAGCAGCGCGATGGCCACGCCCGGAAAAATCGTCAGGTGCGGCGCGTCCAGCAGGTGCGCTCTCCCCCCGTTCAGCATCGTTCCCCAGCTTGGCGTCGGCGGCTGAACGCCCAGGCCCAGGAAACTCAACGCAGCCTCGCCGATGATCGCGCCCGCCATGCCGAGCGTGGCCTGCACGACGACTGCCGGCATCGCCGTGGGGATCACGTGCCGCCAGAGAATCCGCCAGGTGTGCGCGCCCGCCGCCCGCGCCGCCTGCACGTACTCGAACTCGCGCGCGCGGAGCACCTGCCCGCGTACGAGCCGCGCGTAGCCGACCCAACCGATAATCGTCAGCGCGAACAGCACGTTGCCCAGACTCGGCCCGAGGACCGCGACGAGCGCGATTGCCAGCAGCAGCCCAGGAAACGCCATCAACACGTCCACGACGCGGCTGATCAGGTCGTCGATTGCCCCGCCGAAGTAGCCGGCCGTCGCGCCGAGCAGCGTGCCGAGCGAGGCGGATACCGAGACCACCGTCAGGCCGACGAGGAACGAGATCCGCGCGCCCGCCAGGACGCGCGCGAGGATGTCGCGGCCCAGTTCATCGAGGCCGAACGGGTGCGCGACGCTCGGCCCCGCAAGCCGCAGCGCGAGATCCTGCGCGGCCGGATCGAACGGCGCCAGCATCGGGCCCACAAGCGCTGCAACGGCGACAAACAAGACGATGGCGGCGCCGGCTCGCAACATGTCAGTCGAAACGAATGCGGGGATCGAGGAAACCGTAGGCAAGGTCGGTCATCAGGTTCATGCCGACATACGTGACCGCGATCAGCAGGATGCACCCCTGCACGAGGGGATAGTCTCGAAAGCTGATCGACTGGATCAGCAGACGGCCGACGCCCGGCCATGCGAAGATCGTCTCGGTGATCACCGCGCCGGTCAGTACGGCGCCGAACTGCAGTCCAAGCACGGTGACGATCGGGATCAGGCTGTTACGAAACGCGTGGCGCAGGACCGCGCGCGCCGGCGAGACCCCGCGCGCCCGCGCCGCGAGGACATACAGTTCACGCAGTTCTTCGATGACGCTCGCGCGCGTCATCCTCGCCAACACCGCGGCCAGCGGCGCGCCCAGCGTCATCGCCGGCAGCACGAGATGCGCCAGCGTCCCACGTCCGGATACCGGCAGCCATCCCAGCGTGACCGAGAACGCGATCGCCATCAGCGGCCCGAGCCAGAAGTTCGGAATCGAAATCCCGAGCAACGCCACCGTCGTCGCCGCGTAGTCCACCCGCGTCCCGGAGCGCACGGCTGCAATGATCCCGAGCGGGATGGCGATCACCGTGGCCACGAACATCGCGGCACACGCCAGTTCGAAGGTCGCCGGCAGACGGTCGGCGATAGCCGCGGTGACCGGCTGATTTGTGCGCAGCGACGTGCCGAGGTTCCCAGTCCCGACACCCTTGAGGAATGCCGCGTACTGCACGTACAGCGGGCGATCGAGTCCCAGGCGCCCGCGCAGGTCGGCGATGTCCTGGGGCGTCGCGCTGTCGCCGAGCATCGCCTGCACCGGATCGCCGGGCACGAGATGGATCAGGGAGAAGACGAGCGTGGCCACGCCGAGCAGCACCGGCACGGTGAGCAGCAGGCGCCGGATGAGGAACCGCGTCACGCTGAAATTCCGAGGCGGGTCATAAGCTTCGTCAATCCTTGCCGGGTCACGCCCAACTCGGCGGCAGCCCGTCCGCGATGACCGCCCGTGCGCACGAGCGCGGCCCGGACGAATCGCAGTTCGAACGTTCGCCGGGCTTCGTCGAGCGTAAACGCGTCTCCTGCCGCGCGGTCGGCAAATGGCGCCGGCAGCGCCGTCGGCGGGATCACGCCGCGTTTCGGAGTGCGGACGGCCAGCGCCGCGAGCACGTTCTGTAACTCTCGCACGTTGCCCGGCCAATCATAGCGCGCCAGCGCGGTGAGTGCGGCTGCGCCCAGCGTCGCCCGGCTGCCCACTCGCTGCGCCGCATCGTGCCAGAAATGATCGGCGAGGATGGTGATGTCCTCTCGCCGCTCGCGCAGCGGCGGGACCGTGATGTGGACCACGTCGAGGCGGTACAGCAGGTCGAGCCTGAACGCGCCGCTGTCGACCTCGCGCTGCAACGCGCGATTGGTGGCCGACACAATCCGGACGTCGACACACCGCGACACGTTCTCGCCGACGCGCCGTAACTCGCCGTCCTGGATCACGCGGAGGAGCTTGGCCTGCGCGCGCGGCGAGAGTTCGCCCACCTCATCGAGGAACAACGTGCCGCCGTGCGCGTCCTCGAACACGCCCGCACGGTCGGCAATCGCGCCTGTGAACGCACCGCGCACATGGCCAAAGAGCTCGGCCTCGACCAGGTCGTCCGGCAAGGCCGCGCAATTCAACGTGCAGAACGCCTTCTGTCGTCGCGTGCTCCCGCGGTGAATCGCGCGCGCGACGAGTTCTTTCCCACTGCCGCTCTCGCCGTCGATCAGCACCGCGAAGGGCGCCGCCGCCGCGCGCTCGATGCTTCGGCGCAATTCGTCCATCACGTTGGTGATTCCCAGCAAGTCCTTCGAGGCCGTGACCGTCTGCAGTTCCCGAGCGATGACCGCCGCGAGCATCGGCGCGACCGCCGCAGCGCTCATCGCCAGCACGGACCCGGCCCGCGCGATGTCGTACGTGGACCCGACGCTCCACCTCGCGCACAGCGCGCCGATGGAGGCTCCGCCGTATTCCACGGGCGCGGCCGCCTCGATCCGATCGTCGTGGCGATGCGCGTCGATCGTAATCCCTGCCGCCACCGCGCGTTCAGCGACACCGGTGTCGAACCGCGCGCCGTTCGAGGCGATGACCCGGGCGTGCGCCCCTCGCACGGCCACGACACCAACTGCCGCCGCGTGGAGGTGCTGCCGCAATCGCATGCAGATCTCCTTCAGCAGTGTCGTCTCGTCCGCCGCTGTCTGGCAGACGCGCAGGATCGCGACGAGCTCGTCGGCGAACGGATCGCCCCTGTAGGGCGCGGCGGTCACGCCGTACCCTACAGGGGCGTCAATACCCGCCCTTGCGCAGGGGACGGCGTGAACGCCTTCCCCTACGGCTACATACAGCGCAAGCGCGCCCAGACCGGTGGACGCCACGTGCCGCGCGATCACGTCGCGCGGTACGGCCCCCGGCGCCGACAGCGCCATGGCCACATCCCACCGCGCGCGCACAATCGGTGGCATCGTCGCCACGACGCGCCGGAGCCGATGCAACTGGTCGATCGCCGCGCTGGTCCGCCCACGCCGTCGCTCGACCTCAACGCGCAGCAGTCGCGCCCGCACCGCGCGCATCGGGTCGTGGGCCTCTCGCGCCAGCGCAATCGCACGCGACACGTCGTCTTCCGCCGCGTTGAGGTCGCCGACGACGAGATGAAGAAATGCCGAGACGCTTGCGAGGTGCGCGCGCTCACCCGCACCGTAGCCGGGAGCCCGCGCGATCACCTCGGAGAGCAGCGACATCGCTCCCGGGAGATCGCCTCGACCGGCTGCGATGCGCATCGCGAGAACAGCGCGCCTGACCGGCATCGCGGAAGGCGCGGGCCCGGAGGCAAGCGCCGCGTGGGCGTCCGCGTATCGCCCCCGCCAGTATGAGCCTCGCGCCAGCGCCAGCGAGGCGGCATTCGCGCGGTCGGGATCCTCGTGCGCCTGCGCCGCGGCCAGAGCGGTACCAAGCACGCTGTCGGCCTCGTCCAGCCGCCCCAGATCAATCCACGCCTCGCCCCGTAGCGTCGCCAGGTCCACCAGCCGGATCCCCTCGTCTGCGCGCGTGGCGTAGTCGCGTCCGTCATCGATGACCGCCTGCGCGTCGCGCGTGCGCCCGCGCCGCAACAGCGCCTGCGCCAGGGCGGTCGCGCCGTGCGCGGCATCGCTCCACGCGCCGCGACGCGCGAGCCCGCCGATGCACTGACGCAATTGCCGGATGCCCGATGCGTGGCGGCCATTCGCGAGCGCGTCACGCGCGCCATCCAGGTGCCGCCGGAGCACCACCAGTTCTCCCGGCGCCGGCCAGGCGCATGGCACGGGCGCGACGGCAAAGGGATCGTCCACGGACTCGTCGCGGCCGTACACCGCGGCCTGCTCCGCTACCCGCGGCAGTACCACGCGTGACGCCTTGTGCTGACTCCCCCGTCCGCGCCAGAGCTGACGGGTGAATCGCCCCGGCAGACCGTGCGCGCGCGTGGCAACCCGGCGCACCGCCTGCTCGAAGCGACCGCCCACGACGCCGGGACGGATGGCGGCAACCAGCGCGTCAGCCGTCAGTCGGCCGATGCTGACCCCGGCAACCGATCGCGATTCCGCTTCGCCGATCAGCAGCAGCACATGCGACTGCGCCGCGCGCAGGGCCGCTGCCAGAAACGCGACCCAGGTGCGCTCCGCGGATTCATCCGCGATGATGAACAGACTCCGCCCGCGCCACAGCTCGGCGTGCGTGGATTCGATCAGCCGTGCCGCGACCGGCACCAACCCGCGCACCCGGGCGATGCGCGCCAGTTCACTGATGGCTGTCATTTTGCCAGAGCCCGGCGGTCCCCACAGTGTCGAGACGTGCGGCCTGGCGCTATCCGTGGCCTGAAACATCTCCGCCAGCGCCGGCACCGCACGCCGTTCGATGATCTGCATGCCTCGATCGGCGATCCGCAATCCATCCTGCACCTCCTCGTCTACAGTCTCCGGGTATCCGCTGCCCGCGTCGGGAACCCACACGCCGCCGCCAGACGCGCCAACGCGTAGCGATTCGCGCGACAGATCTCCCGCCGACAGCCCACACGCCCGCATCCAGCGCGAGACGATCGCATGCACCGACGTCCCCTCGGCTTGGGCGCGCACGCTTTTCAAGGGCGCGCCAGTGTCTCCGCGCCACGCGCCGCCGCATCCCCACGCCTCGAACCGGCGATGCTCGCCGACGAGACCGAAGTCGATGAGGGGCGCGACGGCCCGATGTCGCAGCGTCCGCAGCACGTCACATCGCTCAGTCCATCGCAGCTGCTCAGCGATGCCGCCGGCGCTGCCAAGGGTGATCGTCACCCGCGCGCCGGTCGCCAGATCGAACGCGCGCCCATCCTCGTGCACCGCAAAACGATCGGCGACCAGTTGCATGCGCGACGACTGTGCAAAACACCGGCCCTCCGGGTTCGCACCGCCAAACGCCGCGCCGCTTCCAGGATGTCGCAAATATTTCGGATAGAATGAGGCCCGCATGCTGCGTTTTTTGACCGCCGGCGAGTCGCACGGCAAAGCTCTCGTCACCATCATCGAGGGCGTGCCCGCGGGCCTTGCGATCGACATCGACGCGCTGACGTCCGACCTCCGCCGCCGCCAAACCGGCTACGGCCGCGGACGCCGGATGCTGATCGAGTCGGACCGCGCGGAGCCGCTGAGCGGCATTCGCCACGGCCTCACCACCGGCGGGCCCATCGCACTGCTGATTCCGAACAAGGACTGGGAGAACTGGCAGCGGACGATGTACTCGCAGCCGGAGATGCCGGCCGATGCCGTTGGCGCCGACCGCTCGCCGGTGACACGTCCGCGCCCCGGCCACGCCGACCTCGCCGGCTTCGTGAAATACGGACACGAGGACATGCGCAACGTCCTCGAGCGCGCGAGCGCACGCGAAACCGCCGCCCGCGTCGCCGTCGGCGCGATCGCCCGTCAGCTGCTCCGCAGCGTCCACGCGGAGATCGTCAGCCACGTCGTGCG
>JAYVMG010000090.1:0-1850 GCA_043759095.1 Acidobacteriota bacterium
TCGGCGCGTCAGGTCAAAATTCAGCAGAGCCGCGTTGAAATCCGGATTCACCGTCAGCGCGCCACGGCATTGAGCGACCGTGCGCAGTGCAGTGTTCCCAGACGGCGCGCCGGTTGAGTCCAGGCACGGCGAGTTGAACGACGGGTCGGTGAAGCCGATCGTAAAGTTCTCATTGAGTTTCGTGGCGCTCAGTGTGCCACCCACTTTGACGTTGTGATGCTGGCCGAAGTTAGAAGCCACATCGGCTTTGATGCCGACATTCGTCAATGTGCGGTCCTGCGACACGGTCCCAGGCTGGTCGGCGAACGAGTCCGCACTGGGCGTGTACGTGAGATGGTCCTGCCGCACGAACGCGTTCGCCGTGAAGAGCGTCTTCAATCCGATCACCTGCGAATAGCCCGGCGCGACGTTGAGGGTATCGATGCCTTGACTCTGCGCCTGGCCCAGCGCCGCGGCATCCACCGTATTCGGCACATCGAAGATCGATCGGGCCGCCTGCACATTGAGATGCAACGTGCCCGTCGCGTTCGTTTGGGCGTCGAGGCGATCGAACACGGACCATTTGTGGCCCGTGTCGTGGATCGCCTGGAGTTCCGGCGCGTCGAGGAAGCGATCGGTGCGCATCCCGTTCAGCGAGAGAAAGTTGCCGATCGTATGCGACCCGCCGCCGATGTTGACGTCGGCCGTCGGCGTCTTGAACGATCCGTATTCGAGGGATACACTGCCCGTCGGTTTCGGCTGATCCAGTCCTGACTTCGTCACAATGTGGACGACCAGACTGCTCTTGTCGCCGTACTCGGCGGGCGCGACGCCGGTGATGATTTCCATGGATTGCACGGCATCCGGAGAAATCTGATTCGAGTACAGCCGGCTCTGCTGATCGGTGACCGGCTGGTTATCGATCGAGAACTGCGTCTGCGCGTGGTCACCCACCGGATGGAAGAATCCGTTCGAGTCCGACACGACACCCGGCGATGCGAGCGTGATGATCTGGTTCAGGCCCGCCGACGAGTCGAGGGACAGTTTTGCGATGAGGCTCTGATCAATGTCGGTGTGCGCGCTGGGATCACGCTCCAGGAGATCCTCGGCATGGCCGACGACATCGACGGAACTCGTGGCGCCCGCCAGGGCGAGCGTCAGATCCACGGTCATTGGCACGGCGCTGCGGACGTCCACGTCGCGCTCGAATCGCGTGAAGCCTTGGACGTCAACCGTCAGGTGATACGCGTTCGGTGGCAGGTTGCTAAAAAGGTACTTGCCTGCGGCATCGGTCGTCGTGGTTCGCGCGAATCCCGACACAGGATTCTTGATCGTCACCTCGACGGCTTGCATGACCCCGCCGGTGGGGTCTTTGACCGTCCCTTGGATGGCGCCGGCGCCACCAAGGCCTTGAGCGTTGGCCTCGCCGATGTGTCCGACCAGCGCCAATACCGACAGTAGAAGAGCGACGCCGAAGTTGCGTAACGGTAGCCTCATCACGAATTCCCCCAGCAACGCGCGTTCGGCTTGGCGAACGCACACACGTATCCGTCGAGATTAGGAAAACGGATTTACAGGGAACGGGCAGGAGGGGCGCGAGAGGCAAGGGCAATGTCGAACGTGCCGCCAACGGCGCCAACCTGACCCTGCCGAAGACGCGTCGATTGGGACGAAGTGGCAGCGCGAGCACCGCTGGCACTGAGTGATGTATGAAATGCCCGAAGCGAGTGGCAGATGTAGCAGTGATCGAGGGGCTGAGCAGATTTCGATGGCGCGGCGGAGAATCGATGCGCGGTGTGATCGTGGTGAACGAGGACAGGGTTACAGTCCGGGTCGTCCGTCCCAGCGTGCCCCCAGTCGAGCGCACCCCC
>JAYVMG010000091.1:0-4967 GCA_043759095.1 Acidobacteriota bacterium
TACGGTGTTCTCCGACGAGGAACTCCGCGACATCCGCGAGACGTTGGATTGGCTGAAGACGGCGGAGAAGAGCTTCGACTTCTGGAACAACCCCGACGACGCCGTCTACGACGCGCTCTAAGCGCGGCGATATCGTTCTCGTCTCCTTCCCGTATTTACCGACCTCAATTCCTCGAAAAGAAAATCTGCGCGCGGTCAATTCGAGAAGGCGAGGCATTGTCGCCCTCGTCATTTAGATTCCGTCGCAGTGATGCCTCATCGGTTCGTGAAGCTTCGAGACGATTGTGAGCCGCGTCTGAGGGGCCGACAGGCTCGGAGCACGCTGGCCCCTCGTCGGCCCCTCTGTCGGCCCCTCCGTTCGGGTGTTTCTACCGAACGATTTGCCGGAGGCGTCTCAGCAAAGTCATTGCGACGAAGAGATTTGGTCGCGTGCGACTCTCGCAGCGACGCGGCGAACTCCGCCGCGTCCGGGGTCAAGAGCGGGGTCCCGGGTAAGGGGGGAGCGACCCCCCTTATTTCACGGATCCTCGCCCCAGCGCCTTCGGCGCTGGGCCAGGCCCGCTGGGGGTCGCTCCCCCTCGTCGAGAGGCATGCGCGTAAGACAAAACGCAAACGACCCGCGGATGCCGTCGCGCCGGCCGCGTTCGCCTCTGCTGCCAATTCAATTGATTCTGTACGCCAATTGCCGTACGCTCTAAAGGTGGCTGCCACACAACAACGGATCGAGGCACGGATCAGTGCTGACGAGAAGCGACTGCTCGAGGACGCCGCGCAACGTCGAGGGATGACGCTGACGGCGTTCGTGTTGTCGACCGCACACGATGCCGCCGTTCGGACGCTTGAAACGGCGCACGTCGTCGAACTTACCCGCCAGGATCAGCAACGATTCGTGGACACCCTGCTCAATCCGCCGGCGCCGAGCGCGCGTCTGCGGGCGGCAGCCACCGATTACCGCGAGCACACGTCACGAGCGACCAACAAGAGCCGCCGGTAACCCCGGCGGCATCGTACGTCGTTCAGCAGTTCGATCCCGATATCCATAATCGCGCCGCGTTCACCTCCGGCAGTGCGCCGCTCGACGAGTACCTCCATCGTCAGGCGCGGCAGGACATGGACAAAGGCGCCGCCGTGACGTACGTGCTCGTCCCGGCCACCGACTCCGCGCAGATCGCCGGCTACTTCACGCTGTCAGCCACAGCGATTCGGCTCGACGCGATACCAGTCACGGTTGCAAAGCAACTCCCGCGGTACCCGCTCGTCCCCGCAACGCTGCTCGGCCGGCTGGCAATTCGTCACTCGTCGCACGGGCAGGGACTCGGCCGCTATCTGCTGATGGCGGCACTTGAACGAAGCCTGGAAGCGAGCAAGATCGTCGCATCAACAGCCGTCGTCGTCGACGCGAAGGACGCCGCCGCCGTGACGTTCTATCGCCGATACGACTTCATCCCATTCGTCGACGATCCGCACCGTCTGTTTCTGCCCATTCACACGATCGGGCAACTGTTCGCCGAGCCGCCCGTGCATCCGATAAAATCAACATGAACACGTGGTACTGCCGCTTGCATCGGCAGTACCGTTCGAGGCCGCACCATTCACGGCGTGGACGCCGTCCGGGTGTCAATAGGCGGTGCAAGTGTTGCAGCGGTGTTTCTCTTCGGACTGAGCTACAGTGACAGCGCCAAAATGTCCGCGCCCTACTTGCCTGATCTTCCCACTGAAATCACGCACTTCTACCGTTACCAGAGCACCAATCATCTCGAGTGGCTGAAGCCGGTCATCCTTGAGCATCGCATCTACATGCCGACCGCAAAAGAACTGAACGACCCACGCGAATGCAAGCCGCCGTTCTTACCGTTGGATGCGCCCGATATTCGACGGTTCTTGTTGAAAGACTGGCGTCGGCGTCATCCGAAGGCAACGCTTGAAGAACGTGCCCACGCATACGGTGAGGTCAGCTGGTATTTGTCTGTGAAGACAGCCAACGAAGTCATGCGGCAACTCGCCGACATCCTTTACGAAAGCACTGAGAACACGCGTGTGTTTTCGACGTCACGGCGTTGGAACAATCAATCGATGTGGGCCAAATACGCTGACGACCATCGTGGATACTGCTTGGAGTTCGCGCGAGTCGGGGTGTTTCAATCAGCGCGACCCGTGTCGTATGACGACTCGAAACGGCTTGACCTTCGGCAGGATGACGAAGACGTCAAATTCGCATGGGCACACTACAAGTCGCCGGATTGGCGCAGTGAGGAAGAGATACGCATTGCGCTGCCGACGTTCATTCAAGCGGAGTGGGGCATCGGTCCCGAAGGATTGACACGCATTTTGCTCGGCGAGAAAATGAGCGACGCTAACCGCAAGCAGATTCGAGCATGGGCGGCGAAGCGGACTCCGCCACTGGTCGTGGCAAGTGTTCAGTTTGACCGCTATACGCAGGAAATGGTGCTCGCTTAGCTCACTATGGCGGCAGCCGGTAGCTCGACAGGACGCGCCCGGAGGCGTATCCTTCGCCCGTGCTGATGTTCCTACTGGCGGCGTGGCTCCTACAGCCTCAGAAGCCGCCCACCGACGCTGAGCGGCTGGCAGCGTTGCAACTGTCGGCAGCGTGTCGAGAGGCAGGCGACAAGCTCTGGCAGCACGGCGGCTATGCGAACCAACCGGGCTTCATGGGCGACTACCTCACACACTACAACCGGCAGGAGTCGAAGTGTCTCATTCGCATCGTGAGGATGACCGACGAACCCACCAACAAGACGATGTTCATGATGGTATTCGATGCGATTGAAAGCTCTTTGCTCGCCAGCCAACTCGCGAAGTTCGACGGCAAGGAATACGTGATCACCTACCTCGATAGCTATGACGGTCTGCACAAGCACGACCGCCGACCGCCGACGACAAAGCATGGTTCCAAAACTTGCTGGCGCGCTGAGCCTTCTGACACCGACCTGACCACACATCCGTGCGAGAATCGGAAAAGCATGCCGCCTCCCGGGGCGGACGCGTGCCTTACGCCGCCCGCCGCAGGCTAACGGTTACAACTCGGACGGGACCAGCGACCACGGCACCTGTTGAAAATACCTCTCGCCCAAGTGACGTTGGGGATTCGAACCGTGTAGTCGTTGTCTGCGGTCGCTTCGACATGTTTCACGCGCGGGCGAACGCGAGCACCTTTCCCGCGTCTTTGTTCTCCAGAATCGCCTGCAGCTTCAGCGCCCACCAGTCGAGCGCCGCGCGCTTTTCTGGATCGTAGCCGTGCCGATCGTAGACGGCCGTCACGCCTGACTCGGCGTGGTTCAGAATCTTCGAGATGGTCAGCCGCGGAATTCCGCCGCTCGCCATCATCGACGCCGCGGTACGCCGCAGATCATGGGCCTTGAAATCGAAGGACTCGACGGCGCCGCTTTCCGCCTGCCGCGCGGCCTTGACGCGAGCCGTAATTCGACTGCCGGTGTGCTTCACGTCGGCGAGAGGACGCGCGCCGGTCTTCCCGGCGAACACCCAGGCATCGGCCGTCGCGTTCTTCTGCAGCGCCTTCAGGATGTCGATGGCGGTAGGGGAGAGCGGCACGCGATGCGGCATCTTATTCTTCGTCACGGTCCCCGGAATCGTCCACCAGCCGGTCTCGAGATCCACGTCGGCCCAGGCCATGTGCTGGAGTTCGCCGCCGCGCTGCGCCGTCACCAGCCGCAACCGCGTGAGCGCCCGGAGCGACGGCCGTTCCGCCTCGCATGCAGCCCACACTGTCCGGATCTCATCCTCGGTCAGCACACGATCCCGCGACTGCTCTCGCCCTGGCTTGGGAATCAACGAGGCGACGTTGGCCTCGATCCAGTCTGCCCCGATCGCATAGTTGAACATCTTGCGAATGAGCGCGAGCGTTCGATTGGCCGTAATCGGCGCGCGCTCCGCGATCGTCTCCACGAGCGCCCGCACGTCTCGCCGGGTGATGTCCTTCACCTTTCGCGCGCGCCAGTGGGGCAGCAGCTCCACGTTGATCTTTCGATCGTCTTCCTCCCAGCTTCGCTTGTGTCGCTTCGCGTGGAACTTGAGATAGTCCTTGGCGAGATCCGCAAACGTCTCGCCCTGACGGGCTGCTTGCTTCGCGGCGGCAGGGTCGGTCCCGGAGACGGCGACATGGCCGAGCGCCTTCCGCGCCGCCGTGCGCGCGGCAGCGAGACCGACGGCCGGATACGCGCCGAGCGTCAGCCGCCGCAGTCGGCCGCTCCGTCCACCGGCGAGCCGATAGCGCAGGGTCCAGCTCTTCGAACCCTGCGGCGTCACGCGGAGCGCCAGCCCGGATACGTCGGCGTCGGGATACTCGACGCGGTGGCCTGGCGTGGGCTTCAGGGTGTCGATCGTCCGCACGGTGAGGGTCATGGTCGGCATGCTTCGCGACTCGCTTTCAGGCAGCGTGTGACCCCGTGTGACCCCGACCTCGCGGCCGATGTCGGAATCAAGGGATCGCGCGGGGTCACACCGGGGTCACACCGCGACACACGCTCGGCTGAAATGGCGTGCAGCCGGATGATAACAGAATTGCCAGTGTTTACAGGGCAGAATGCGATGTAGCGGTGCAGGTGGATGCCGGTGAAACGCCCTGAAATGGTCGATGCAGTGACTGGGGGTCAAGAGATCGGGAGTTCGAATCTTCCCGTCCCGACCATTTTTCCTGTGAGTGCCGTATGAGCATCAGAGTCGCGTTCAAGGACGGCGTCTTCGAGCCGCTCGAAAGCAGTGAGAGCGTCAGGCCAGGTAAGGTGTATACGGCGTTTTCCGACGAGGGCTTCGCGACATCCGCGAAACAGTCGGCTGGCTGAAGGCCGCCGAGAAAAGCTTCGACTTCTGGAACAACCCGGGCGATGCCGTCTACGACACGCGATAAACGCGGCGACATCGTTCTCGTCTCCTTCCCGTTCACCGGCCTGAGTGTGGCGCTCCAGACACGGGCGAGCTGAACGCGTGAT
>JAYVMG010000092.1:0-4951 GCA_043759095.1 Acidobacteriota bacterium
TGGCTTTTCCATCCCTCCCATGAAGACGCCATCGTCGACCTTCAGCTTCAAGAGGCTCCCGATGATGGCCGCGTGCCGGGCTTCGACGCCGTAGATGCCGGCTGCTGCCTGAAGCACGTCTGTTCTTGATGCCGCCGGCGGCGCCCAGATAGGCATGCACGCCGGTGTTCTCGAACGTGTGGCTCAGCTTCAGGAAGTGTTCGCGATCCTTGAAGGCATCATCGTGTTCGCGGTCGGAGAACAGATGCGCGTCCACGCCGCGCTTGTAGAAATCGGCTTCCAGTATTCCAGGGTCAACGCGTCATTCAGAATCTACAGGTCATCGGCCATCTCGTTTTCCTCCATGAAGAACATACATCGTGAAATGCATGATGGATGCCGAATGGCTGAGCGCGCGCCGCGATCTAGTCGAGCAGGACCACCGTGAGGAGCGAGTTGTTGACCTTCAGCCCGTTCTTGTAGTCGATGAACCCCAATCGCTCGAACTTCTTCATGAAGAAATTTATTCGCGACCGCGTCGTGCCGACCATTTCCGCCAGCGTCGCCTGGGAAATCGGCGGGACGGCCCGCGCCGGTTTGTCGTGCTTGCCGTACCGTGCGAGCAGCAATAGTGTTCGGGCCAGTCGTTTCTCGCTGGAGTTGAACAACTGGTCGACCAGGTCCTGCTCGATCCGGATGTTCCGCACGAGCATGTGCGCGATGAACCGATCCGCGAGCGCGTGTTGCTTGTGCAGGAGGCGCACCATCTCCTCCTTCTCGACGAGAAGGACCGTGCTGTCCACGACGGCGGTCGCACTCCCCGTGCGGACGGGTTGACCGGCCAGGCAGCCTTCGCCGAAAAACTCGCCGGGCCCCAGCATCGCCACGACTGCCCCGCGGCCGGTCTTCGAGAGGACCGAAAGCTTCACGCCGCCCTGCTGGATGTAAAAGACGTTGGCGCAGGGGTCACCTTGCGAGAAGACGACCTGGCCTAGCCGAAACTGGCTGATCGTCCTCGCGATCCCCGCTGACTCGAGGAAGGCTTGAGCGTCGAACGTCCTCTTCCGCATCGTTTTCACGCCTTGGCTCCCATAACCCACGTCAAACGAAACACCTGCTGAGCCTGACCGCCATTCTGAGCAGGGGGTGCAGCACAATCCGCGCCGCACATCGGCGCGGTCGTTCTCGTCCGCGTATCCGGTAATGGCGATCAACCGAAGGGCAGAGCATCCGTATCGCGCCTTGAGGTGGCGCGCGAGCTCGTAGCCGTCCATCACGGGGAGGCCGATGTCAATGAAGAGCGGGCAGCTGCCCCGCACGCGGTAGGACGGGTGTCTCGCCGCTCGCAGTGACCGGAAGGCGAATCACGAACTCGGCGCCCCTGCCACTACCCGCGCTGTGCGCTTCGACACTTCCGCCATGGAGCGCGACCAGGCTCTTCACGATCGTGAGCCCGAGACCGAGTCCTCCCAAGGCGCGATCGGATGCCTGGACTCCTTGGGCGAACGCATCGAACACGCGCGGCAGGTGGGATGGGGCGATGCCGATGCCGGTGTCCTTCACGCGGAACACCACCAGCTCCCCTTCCAGGCCGCCGGAGATGGTGATCGTGCCGCCAGGGTCTGTGAACTTCGCGGAATTGGCGAGGAGGTTGGAGAGCACCTGCGTGAGTCGGAACGGGTCCGCCTCCATCGTCACACCGCTCTGAGCCACCTCGACGATCAGTCGATGCTGGCGTTGCTCGATGAGCGGGCTCGCAATTTCGGTGGCATTCGCGATGACGTCGGCGATCCCGATGGATCGTTTCTCGAGCGACACCATGCCGCGGGTGATCCTCGAGACGTCGAGCAGGTCGTCCACGAGTCTGACGAGGTGCTTCAGCTGCCGTTCAATGACGGCGCGCTCGCGCACGGATCCTGTCTCCCCGCGCAGCTTCATGAGATCGAGCGCTGTCAGGATCGGGGCGAGCGGATTGCGCAGCTCGTGGCCGAGGACGGCGAGGAACTCGTCCCGGGCGACACGCGCCGATTCGGCCACTCGACGGAACTGCTCCTCCGCCGTCCGCGCCCGTTCGCGCGCGCGCTCGCTCGCCAGCGACCGAGCGATTTCGAGCTGCACGGTCACGCGCGCCACCAGTTCGCGCGCCGAGAACGGCTTCACGATGTAGTCGTTCGCGCCGGCCGCGAGTCCTTCGGCCATGGCGTCTTCTCCAGTGCGGGCGGAGAGGAGGATGATCGGCAGTCCCTGTGTGGCAGCGTCCGCGCGCAACGCGCGGGTGAGGTCCAACCCATCAATGTCAGGCATCATCACATCGGCCACGAGCAGATCGGGACGTCGCCGTCGCACGGCCTCGAGCGCCTGCCGTCCGTCCGCCACGGTCTCCACGCTCCAACTCGTCGACAGGAGTCGCCGAAGGTACTCGCGCATGTCCGCGTTGTCGTCCGCCAGCAGGAGTCGGCCGGAGATCGCGGAGCCCGCCGCGGGACCGTCGCCCGACGAGAGCGTGAGCGGATCGCGATCGGGATCGTCCCGCGGGAGCCATGAGAGTGCATCGTTGACGTACGCGGCAGAACGGACCGCGGTCGAGGCGAGGGCCCGCGTCGCGTCGAGGCGATCCGCCGGCAGGTGTGCGGAGCCCGCCGGAATCGAAACCGTGACAGAGGTGCCCACGCCCACGCGGCTCAGCGCCTCAATGCTTCCGCCATGCAGGATCACCAGATCCCGCACCAGCGCGAGGCCGATTCCAGTCCCTTCGTGACTGCGCGTCCGCGCGCCACGCACGCGATGAAAGCGATCGAACACTTTAGGCAGCTCGTCCACGGGAATGCCAATCCCGGTGTCGCGGACGGTCAGTCGAATGACGTCGCCCGCCGCGGCGAGACTGACGGACACCTCGCCTTCGAACGTGTGCTTGAACGCGTTCGACAGGAGATTGAGAACAATTTTTTCCCACATGTCGCGGTCGACAAAGGCTGGCGCGTCGAGGGGGGGTGCATCGATCGCCAGACGCAGCCCGCCCTTCTCGATCGCAGCCCGAAACTGGCTCGCCAGGTCGGTCGTCAATTGCGCGAGGTCGGTGGCCTGGTAGGAGGCTTCGACACGCCCCGCTTCCATGCGCGAGAAATCGAGGAGCGAGTTGACCAGCTTCTGCAGGCGGAGCGCGTTGCGGTGGGTCATCTCCAGGGCGTCGCCGCTGAGGGCACGGCCTGGTGATGCGAGTGCGTCTTCCACGGGGCCGATCATGAGTGCGAGCGGCGTGCGGAATTCGTGGCTCACGTTCGAGAAGAACGCCGTCTTCGCCCGGTCGATCTGCGCGAGCGCCTCGGTGCGCCGCCCCTCCTCTTCGTGCGCGCGGGCATTGCGGATGGCGGTGACCACTTGCGCCGCAGACAGCTCGAAGAGACTCCGGTAGCTCTCGTCCAACCGGCGATGCGGGCTGATGCCGGCGATCATCACCCCATAGGGACGTTCCTGCTCCGGCGCAGCGAGCGGAAGGACGATGGCCGAGCGAGGAGGTTCGGCCCACGGGCCGGTGGGCAGCGAGCCGAGCCGAGCGTCCAGACTCTCGATGACTTCAATGCGACGATGCGCAAGAACGGTGGCCAAAGGCCAGAGCGCCGGGGCGTCACTGGGCGCGAGATCAATCGCCACCGGCGCCGCCACGAGGGGGCCTGCCCCGCATCCCGAGGCGGCGGCGAGCACGGCGCAGGTTTCATCTTCGAGCAGGTAGAAGAGCGAGAACGGCACGTCGGCCGAATTCTCGGCCAACGTCGCCGCCGCGTTCTGACAGGCCATCCGTTCGGATTTCGCCTCCGCCGCCCCAACGGCCAGACTGCGCGACATCCGGAATTGCCGATCGGCCTGCACCTGCGCAGTGGTCTCGGACACGGTGGCGAGTACTCCGCCGATGCCGGTTCCGCTTACGCTTTCATCGGGCACCGGGCTGTAGGCGACCCTGAAATGCGTCTCTTCGAAAAAGCCGTTGCGATGGATCAGGAGTGATAGATCTTCACTGCCCGTCGCCGGCCCTCCGGCAAACGGACCCTCGATCATCGGCCCGATCGTGGGCCAGATTTCGGCCCAGCATGCACTGCCGGATTGGCCCATCGCCGCAGGATGTTTGGATCCGAGGATGGGAACGAAGGGGTCGTTGTAAAACTGCACCAACGCCGGCCCCCACCACATACAGAGGGGAAACCGGTTGCGGAGGACCAATCCGACCATGCTCCGGAACGGCTGCGACCAACCGGAGATAGGACCCACGGGTGTTCGCGACCAGTCGATCCCGCGCATCAGTGCGCCCATCTCGCCGCCGCCGGTGAGGCAATCTGCCGTCGACGCTCCGTCTGTAACTCGCCTTCGAGCGCTCGCTCCCGGCTTCGTCTCGATCATCCGTCACGTCTGCCTTCCGGAACCAGCAACTTGCCCACCCATGGCACATCAGGATCGTCGGATCGGCCTTGAACTCGCGGTCACACCTGACGATCAGCGCACATAGGTCAACGAGCACCGACGACGACGCAAATCCCCACCATCGTACAGGGAAACCGTGGCGCTCTCTGTCTTGTTATACGCGGCGGGTCCACCGATCAGCTGCTCGGCTTGGCCGTCGACCTTGGACGGATGAGTCGGCGCTCAACTCGAAGGCTTGAAGGTCTCGATACGCTTAGCGTGAGCCGAGATGCACGTGCCCCATCAGGCCACCCTCCGCGTGGTCGAGGATGTGACAGTGAAACATCCACATGCCGGGCCGCTCGTCGAAAACCACAAGGAACCGGATCGTGCCGTCAATCGGCACGTTGAGCGTGTCCTTCCACGCCATCGGATGAATCGGCTCGAGCTTCTCGTCGAGCGGCAGAAAGAAGAAGCCGTGCAGATGAAACGGGTGCGCGAACTTGCTCTCGTTCTTCACCGTCCAGAGTTGCGTCTCGCCGACCGTCGCCATGTACGGCTTGGCCTTCCAGAACGGGAC
>JAYVMG010000093.1:0-4948 GCA_043759095.1 Acidobacteriota bacterium
CGCGTCATCCTGCTGTACCTCGAGTCGTTCGGGAATCCGCGCCGCTTCGCGCGGCTGGCGCGCCGCATCGGCCGCACGAAGCCGATCGTCGCGGTGAAAGCCGGACGCACGCGCGGCGGATCGCGCGCGGCCGGCAGTCACACGGCGGCGCTGGCCGCGAACGACACCGCCGTCGAGGCGCTCTTTCATCAGGCGGGCGTGATCCGCGCGGACACGATCGACGAGATGTTCGACATCGCTGCGTGCCTCGACGCGCAGCCGCTGCCCGCGGGACGCCGCGTCGCGATCGTCACCAACGCCGGCGGTCCTGGCATTCTTGCCGTCGATGCGTGCGAATCGTCCGGGCTCATCGTCGCGCCGTTCTCCGACGAGACCCGGGCGCGACTCGCGGTCTTCCTGCCGCCGGCCGCCAGCACCGGCAATCCCGTTGACATGGTCGCGTCCGCCGGTCCCTCCGAGTACCGGCAGGCGATCGAGGTCGCGCTGAGCGACAAGGACACCGACGCGCTGATCGTCATCTTCGCGCCCGTGGACCCGAAGTCTGCCGGCGCCACGGTGGACGCGATCCGCGAAGGCATCATTACCGCGCGCAAGGCCGGCGCATCGCGGAAACCGATCCTCGCGTGCGTGATGGCCGACCCGGGACGGCCGCAACCGCTCGACGCCGGCGGTGAGCGCATTCCGGCGTACGCGTTTCCGGAGAACGCCGCGCGGGCGCTCGCGAAGGTGGCCGCGTATGCGGAATGGCGCACCCAGCCGCCTGGCCTGCTCTGGGGATTCGACGATGTCTACGCCGAGGATGCGCGGACGATCTGCCGCGGCGCGGTCGAGGCGCGCGGCGAGGACTGGCTGACCGACGAGGAGATGCGGCGCGTGTTGAATGCGTTCGGCCTGCCGATGGTCGCCAGTGCGGTCGCTCATACGGCGGATGAAGCCGCGGCACTCGGCGCGGTGCTGGGCTTCCCTGTCGTCGCAAAGCTGCTGTCGCACAAAGTGCAGCACAAGTCGGACATCGGCGGCGTCCGCCTGAATCTGCAGAACGAGAGCGCCGTCCGCCGGGCGTTCAGCGCGATTCTCGCGAGAGCGGAAGACGCCAGCGTCCTCGACGCGGTGGACGGCGTCCTCATCCAGCCGATGCTGACCGGCGGCGTGGAAACCATGATCGGCGTCGCGGCGGATCGGCTCTTCGGCCCGCTGATCGGTTTCGGCCTCGGAGGCGTCAACGTCGAGTTGCTCGGCGACGTCCGGTTCCGCATCGCGCCGCTCACCGATCGGGACGCCGACGAACTCCTCCACGAAATTCGCGGATTCCCGCTGCTCCACGGCTATCGCGGTCAGCCGGCTGCGGATGTGGAGGCGCTGCGCGATCTGCTGCTGCGCGTGTCGCGCCTGGCCGACGAAGTGCCGGAGATCGTCGAGCTGGATCTGAATCCGGTCATCGCGCTCCCCGTCGGCCACGGCTGCCGCATCGTCGATGCGCGAATCAAAGTGGGACGCATTCAGCCCAGGTGAACCCCGTCGCACAGTGCTCGAGGACGGCTACGACATTCGCACCGTGCAGGAGTTGATCGGTCATCGTGACGTCTCCACGACGATGATCTACTTGCGCGTCCTCAATCGAGGGGCGCTGGGTGTCCGCAGCCCGGTGGACCGGCTGTGAAGGATGTTGGCGTCGTGGTAGCCCGCATGGCTCGCGCGTCATCGCGCCGAGGGCCTCCGGCCTTTGGGGGAACAACCCCGTTCCAATCAAGAGTTACGCACGGCGCCAGCGCGACATCATGTTCCGTGGTTACGCGCGACGCCCGCGCGTAACCGCGAAACGGATCTTTCAGGCTTCGCAGGTATCCACGGCGGGACCAAGCCGCTCGGACCGTGCTAAGTTCCTGCATGCGCTGGGCATGCTGTGATAGAACTCGTGAACGCCCGGACGAAGTAGCCCGCGAGGAGGCTGCTCGGGGGCTACTACAAGTTGGGCAGACGAAACGAGCCACACGCAAGAATGTTCGAAACGGGCCAGCGTACAGAACGCGGACGCCAGCGCCGACATCGAGACAAGCCGCCCGGGACAAGGGCCTGAGCGTAGAATGAGACTGTGGTCAGTCGCATCTACACGGACACGTCGGTCATCGGCGGCTGCGAGGATGACGAGTTTCGGGTTCCATCGCGCCGACTCTTGGATGCGTTCGTGCGTGGCGACCGGCATCTCGTGCTTTCGGAACTGACGCTTCGAGAGCTTGAAACGGCGCCTTCCGCAGTCCGCGAGGTGCTTCGCGTGGTGCCAGCCGATCATATCGAATTTCTGCGACTGACGCAGCCGGCTGCCGAACTCGCGCAGCGCTACCTTGCGGAGGGCGTGCTCGGGGCAGGAATGCTGGCCGACGCCGAACACATTGCGATGGCCTCGGTCGCCTGCGTGGATGTGCTCGTGAGCTGGAACTTCCGGCATATCGTCAACCTGCCGCGGATTCATGGTTACCATGCCGTGAACCTTCGGCTCGGGTATCCCGCTATTGAGATTCGTTCGCCTCGGGAGGTGCTCGGTGATGGATAAGTCAACGATGAAGGCATTCGACGCCGTAGACATGATGCGCACGGCACGGGCGACGATCGGCGAGACGATCGCTTCGATGTCCGTCGGCGAGCAGAATGAGTGGCTGCACTCGAACCCGCCCACTGATCCGACGCTGCATCGGCTGTTCACGCTGGCTGCCCAACAACGCGCTGCAGCCGACGGCGCGAAGAAGCCTGCGCGCCGCGGCTGAGCGCTCGCGTTGGGCCGACAAGAATCAGCAGAACAACACGACGATCACGATGACGACGGGGCCCCCTGGCAGCGTTGGCTCGCAAGCCGAATCTGGGCGTAGAATTCTCGTATGAAGATCGAAGACCTCGAAGGGGCCGCGCTTGGGCTTGACCCGAAAAGCCGGGCCCGATTGGCCGAGCGATTGCTCGAAAGCCTCGAAAGTCTGTCGCCGGAAGAGAATGCGCGAATCTGGGCCGAAGAGGCGCAGCGACGAGCTGATGCGCTGGAGTCGGGCACTCTTTCGAACCGTCCTGCAGACGAAGTGTTTCGCGACGCGCGAGCCCGGATCTGACCGGTGCGAGCCACGTTCAACGAGTTGGCCGAGCGCGAACTCAACGACGCGGCCCAGTACTACGAACACGCACAGGGCGGGCTCGGCGCCGCCTTCATCACGGAGGTCCGGCGCTGCACCGCAGCGATCGCCGAGCACCCTGAGGCGGGCACCTTGGCCCAGGGCGCGATCAGGCGCCGATTGTGTCAGCGGTTTCCCTATGGACTCCTGTACAAGGTTGCCGGAAACGAGTTGCGCATTCTCGCAGTCATGAACCTCAGACGCCGTCCCGGGTATTGGGTCGGCAGGACTTGACCGACGGCCCAACACCGCTTGCAGCCGTCGGCGCGCGATGGGATGATGGCGCGCGCCGCGGCTGAAGCGTTGCCGTTAGGCGGGCAGAGAGGAATAGCTTCATGGCACGACCAGCACACATCGTCTTCTGCGTCCTTGCGTTCGGCAGCGTCGTGTTTGGTCAGCAGGACAGGACAGCGCCGTGGCAGGAGGTAGCGATCGCCCAGACCGATACCGAACGTGCCCTGTATCTATTCGGAATCCCTGATTCCGTCCGCGCCGACATGACGTGGGCCGAGTATTTGACATTCGAACGATCGCCGAAATCGCTCAGCGGAGTGTGTTTTATCTATCTGCCGTTGCGATCGATTCCCGTTCTTGTGGGTCCTCTTGGAACTGCCACTTCTGCCCAGGTATGTTTTCAATCCAACCGAGTGTCTTCGATTGAGTGGTCGTATTCCAGCGATCGTATGGCGCATGCCCACGCGGCTTGGCTTCAAGACGCGGGTTCAGAGCGGCGTCTTGCTGGAAGGGTCCAGATAAGCTCGAAGCAAGTTAAGAACGGAACGCTGTTCGTTCTGTGCGGTGTGGGCACGAGTCCTCCTGCCTGTGAAGGCGAAATCACCGCTCGTCTTCAGAGCGCGGATAAGCGATGATGCGAGGCGACGCGTAACCACGATTCGCGTCCGGCGGAGACGCCTCGGTTGTCGAAGAAGCGCCGTCTCTCCCGCGGCTGAAATCGTTGGCGCTATGCGCGTTTATCACTTTCTACCAGAGGATCACGCATTCGACGATTTGAAACGCCGACGCCTTAAAGTGTCGCGCTTCGATGACATGAACGATCCGTTCGAGTTGCTCGCGGTGTCGTACACAACCGATCGTCATCGGGCAGCGTTTCGAGGAATCAAGGCCGAGATGGATCGACGGTACGGAGCACTTTGTTTCAGTCGCCATTGGCGCAATCCGATGTTGTGGAGTCACTACGCAGACAAGCATCGAGGAATGTGCCTTGGCTTCGATGTTCCAAAGAGCTTCGCGAAGCCAGTGAATTACAACACCGAGCGCTTGGCCGTGGACATTGAGCGACAGCTAGCGATCAGTACTCGCGACATTAAACTTGGCTTAAAGTTGTTCAGGACAAAGTATTCCGGTTGGGAGTACGAAAAGGAAGTACGCGCCATTGTTCGGTTGAACAGGCCAGACAGCCAGACGGGTTTCTATTTTGTCAACTTCGGCCCGCAGCTCGCGCTGAGAGAGGTGATCGTTGGGCCGCGGTCGCAACTTTCACGGAGTGCGGCGTCAGCAGCTCTTTCACAAGATGACGCGGTTGTGTCGCTAGTGAAGGCCCGGCTGGGGTTTCGGACATTTTCAGTTGTACGGCAAATGAATTCAAGCCTATGGCCATGAAGGTGCCGCCTAACAGCGCATGCACCAGACAGCGCGCCGCTGCAAATAATGAGCGCGCTTCTGGTGATGCGCAGGCGTTAGCCTGCTGACCGAAGGTCTTGCCAGATCCAAGGGACGTGACTACACTGTAAGCACATGGTTGCCACGACCCGAATCGTTCGCATTGGGAACTC